>CAJPRB010000117.1:0-5355 GCA_905372925.1 uncultured Streptococcus sp. | reverse complement strand
GAATGGTCGCGCTAGGCAAACTTGTTAATTCATTCATGCGTCGAGCTGCTCGACCAGTTGGAGCAGCGAGAAGAATCGGCAGGTTGCTTTTCTTCCTGAGATCAAGCCCTTCTAAAAGGGCATAAACAGCGATAATTCCATTGATAACAGTCGTCTTACCTGTACCAGGCCCACCTGTTAGGATAAAGACCTTGTTCTGGATGGCGTCACAGATAGCCTGCTTTTGGATGCTATCATACTCAATACCCAGTTCTTCCTCAACACTAGCGATATGCTTTTGAATGGTTTCCAAATCCTGACTTTGTTTCTTTCCTTTTTCAAGAATACGAACCAAGTGACTGCGAATGCCTTCCTCAGCGAAAAAGAGGCTGTTATCAAAGATTTTGGTATCAATCTGCTGAACTTTATCTTCTTCGATGAGGTAGGAAAGCTCTTGGGCTACTTGGCTGGGGTCCAATTCCACGGGTCGGGAAGACTCGAGGAGGGTCAGGGCTTGTTCCAGCAAATCTCGGGCTTCCATATAGGTATCGCCCGTATCCATACATCCCTGAAAAAGACTATGGACAAGGCCAGCACGGAAGCGTTCAGGAGCTTGACTTTCGATGCCTAGTTCCTCCGCTAGTTGGTCAGCAATGGTAAAGCCCAATCCCTTGATATCCTCGACCAGCTGGTAGGGATAATTTTCGACAATATCGAGAGTTTCTTCCTTGTAAAAGTCTTGAATCTGAAAGGCTAGTTTATTGGGAATGCCGTAGTTGGCAAGTTTTGCCAAGACCATCTCTGTCCCATAGTTAAGACGGAGGGTGGAAACAAAAGCCTCACGGTTTTTGGCAGAGAGTCCTGCAATGCTTTCCAGCTTTTCAGGATGCTCCAGAATTTCGTCAATGGTATTTTCACCATAGCTATCCACGATTTTCTGAGCTGTTTTGAGACCAATTCCCTTGAAATGGCTACTCGAAAAGTATTTGACAAGCCCCTTTCTAGTTGGTTTTGCCCGCTCATAACGACTAATCTGTAGCTGTTCCCCATACTTGGAGTGTTGAACGATTTGTCCCCAAAAAGTGTAGTCTTCGCCCTCAATCACGTCAGCCATAGTTCCTGTAACGATGATTTCAAAATCGTCAAAGTCCTCAGCATTGGTATCTTCGATATCTAGGAGAAGGATGCGATAAAAATTGCTGGGATTTTCAAAAATAATACGTTCAATGGTGCCTGAAAAATAAACTTCCATAGGTTTCCTTTACATGAGTTCATGAGAGTTGGACCCTTAGCTTCTTTCAACAAGCTAGATGACGAAAAGGCCTTCTTCTCGCAATAGAAAAAGAGGCTGAGACTTAGCATTCTCGGCCTCTTCCTTATCTTAAAAAGTTCCGATACGGTTAAGTGGCCAGAAACGGAATTTTGCTTCGCCTTTGATATCGCTGGCCTTGAAAGTACCGACATGGCGGCTGTCGCTAGAGACTAAACGATCGTCACCAAGGAGAAGGTACTCACCTTGAGGGACAGTAAAGCTGAAGCTGGTGTTGGAATTGACATCGACCGTAAAGGCTTGTGCTTTTTGAGCAAGTTCTCTAAAGTAAACTCCCTTATTGCCTTCAAATCCTTTTCCAGTATAGGTGTTTTGCAACTTTTCTGTTTTGAATAAGTTGAGGTATTCAGCTAGGTAAGGTTCATCCGTTTCTTCACCGTTGATAAAAAGTTTATCCTTTTCGTAGCGGATGGTATCTCCAGGCATACCGATAACCCTTTTGACAATGTCTTTATTTCCTTCTTCCTCATGCGCAACCACAATGTCGAAGCGGTCAATTGGGAGGTGTTTAACAACGAAGAGAACCTCTCCGTCGGCTAGGGTAGGGTCCATAGAGTGTCCTTCCACACGGACATTGCTCCAAAGGAAGATGCGGCTAAGGCCTACCAGTGCGATAACCAGGAAGAAAACTCCCCATTCTTTTAGAAATGTTTTAAACGAATTCATAATTTACCTTTCTAGAAGTGCTTTGGCTTTTTCAGTATTTTTAAAATGCAGTTTGGCGCAGAAGTTGAGCCCTTTCATGCCATAGGCTTGAAGGATTTTGCTAGCAACCTTATCAGATGCAGTTCCAGCTCCGCTTGGCAGTTGATAGCCTAGTTCTCGTCCAAGGTTTTCCAAGTTTTCGAGGAAGAGATCACGCGCAATGATGGAACTAACAGCAACAGCAAGGTATTTGCCCTCAGCTTTTTCTTCTAAGCTAATTTTGTTTGGAAAACGGTTGGCTTCTTGCGTCAAGTACTTGTCATAGTTTTTAGCGCTTGTAAAAGCATCAATGACGATTTTTTCTGGCTGAGCTCCTTTTTGGAGAAGGAGAAAGATAGCCTGGTTGTGAAGGGCAACCTTTACAGAAACAGCATTGTAACGCTCTCCGATAACTTCGTTGTACTTGCTCGGTGAAAGGAGGAGCGCTTGGTGCTGGATTTTTTCTTTAAGGATAGGGGCAATCTGACGAATCTTTTTGTCTGTCAGGGTCTTGGAATCCCCCACGCCGAGTTTTCGCAAGAAGTGATGCTGGTCAGGTGTCACGAAGGAAGCCACGACAGCCAGCCCACCAAAGTAGGAACCATTTCCCACCTCATCAGTTCCAATCATAGGAAAATCTTGTCCACTGTTTTCCTCTATAACTTGATAGCCAAAGAAACTGGCGTATTGCTCAGCAGCTTCGCCTTGCAGGAGGACTTTCCCAGAAGTGTAGATGGAAACCGTTGCCTGAGGCAGGCGCAAAAAATAGCGAATATAAGGATTTTTACTAGGACTGAGAGCCTTTTGATACTGACTCAAAAAGCTCTGAATTTTCTGTTCACTTGGTATGAGTGTGATACTTGCCATAGTCTCTATTGTACCATAAAAGCAGGAGAATTGGTAAAAACTGACAAAGTTAGCGAAATTTGGTATAATATCGTGAGGTGAATTTTATGGCAAATCTAAATCGATATAAGTTTACATTCGGGAAAAAGACATTAACCTTGACAACCGAGCATGACAATCTTTTTATGGAGGAAATCGCTAAGGTTGCGACTGAAAAATACCAAGCAATTAAAGAACAAATGCCTGGGGCAGATGATGAAACCATTGCTCTCCTTTTAGCGATTAACAGCCTATCGACGCAGCTCAGTCGCGAGATTGAGTTTGACGATAAGGAGCAGGAGCTTAAAGACCTTCGAAATAAGTTAGTGGCTGTCAAACAAGAGAAGAGCAAGATTGAGGATTCCCTATGATTTCGATCCTTCTCTTACTGGTCCTAGCTTGGGGCTTTTACATCGGCTACCGTAGAGGTTTGGTGCTGCAAGTTTATTATTTCCTCGTGGCAGTGATTTCAGCCTTTATTGCTGGGCAGTTTTATAAATCGCTGGGAGATCAATTTCACTTGCTTGTCCCTTATGCCAATCCTCAGGAAGGGCAGGGTACCTTTTTCTTCCCTTCAGCCCAGCTTTTTCAGCTAGACAAGGTCTTTTATGCGGGGCTGGCCTACCTTCTAGTTTTCGGAATTTGTTACAGTATCGGACGTTTTATCGGTTTGTTCCTACACTTGATTCCGACTAATAAGCTAGGGGGCATCTGGTTTCGTATCGGAGCAGGTGTCTTGTCATTATTGGTAACCTTATTTGTCTTGCAAATGGCTTTGACCATTCTTGCAACTGTACCTATGGCAGCCGTTCAAAATTCACTTGAAAAGAGCGTGGTAGCTAAACACATCATCCAAAGTATCCCTTTTACGACCAACTTTATCAAACAACTCTGGGTGACAAATTTAATCGGATAAAAAGGGCGGGATTTTTCCTAGCCCTTTGTTTACAGATTGGAGGACTAGGTCAAAAACCTCTAGTTGCTACGATTTTGTAAACAAATACACAAGGAAAAAATATGAATACAAAAATACTAGAAACCTTAGAATTTAATAAAATCAAGGCCTTGTTTGAACCGCATCTCTTGACAGAACAAGGCCTAGAGGAGCTAAAAGGCTTGGCTCCAACTGCCAAGGTGGATAAGATTAAACAAGCCTTTACAGAGATGGAGGAAATGCAAGCCCTATTTGTGGAGCAACCTCACTTTACCATCCTAGCGACGCGTGAGATTTCAGCTGTCTGCAAGCGTCTGGAGATGGGGGCGGACCTCAATATTGAGGAGTTCCTGCTCCTCAAACGGGTCTTGCTTGCTAGCAGAGAGTTGCAAAGTTTTTATGCCAATCTTGAAAACGTACGCTTGGAGCAGTTGGCGAGATGGTTTGAAAAACTACATGATTTCCCACACTTGCAAGGGAGTCTTCAATCCCTAAATGATGCAGGGTTTATCGAAAATTTCGCCAGTGAAGAGCTAGCACGCATCCGTCGGAAAATCCATGATAGCGAGAGTCAAGTTCGAGATGTCTTGCAAGACTTACTTAAACAAAAAGCGCAGATGTTGACGGAAGGGATTATTGCCAGCAGAAATGGCCGTCAAGTCTTACCAGTCAAGAACACCTATCGCAATAAGATTGCAGGTGTTGTCCATGATATCTCTGCTAGTGGTAATACGGTTTATATCGAGCCACGGGAGGTCGTCAAACTGAGCGAAGAAATCGCTAGTTTCCGAGCTGACGAACGCTATGAGATGATTCGCATCCTGCAGGAACTATCAGAACGGGTCCGCCCTCATGCTGCAGAGATTGCTAATGACGCTTGGATTATCGGCCATTTAGACTTGATTCGTGCCAAAGTGCGTTTCATTCAAGAAATGCAAGCAGTTGTTCCTCAACTTTCAGAGAACCAAGAGATTCAACTCCTTCATGTTCGCCATCCTTTGGTCAAAAATGCTGTCGCAAACGATGTACACTTTGGTAAGGAATTAACGGCCATTGTCATTACAGGTCCCAATACTGGTGGGAAGACCATCATGCTCAAAACCTTGGGCTTGACTCAACTCATGGCCCAATCTGGATTGCCCATTTTAGCTGATAGGGGAAGCCGTGTCGGTATTTTCGAAGAAATCTTCGCAGATATCGGGGATGAGCAGTCTATCGAGCAAAGCTTGTCTACCTTCTCCAGCCACATGACCAATATCGTAGATATTCTTGGCAAGGTCAACCAACATTCGCTCTTATTGCTAGATGAGCTTGGGGCAGGTACCGATCCGCAGGAAGGAGCAGCCCTTGCTATGGCTATTCTGGAGGATCTTCGTCTCCGTCAGGTTAAGACCATGGCGACGACCCACTATCCAGAGCTCAAGGCCTACGGTATCGAAACAGCCTTTGTGCAAAATGCCAGCATGGAGTTTGATACAGCCAGCTTGCGTCCAACCTATCGCTTTATGCAGGGAGTGCCTGGTCGCTCCAATGCCTTTGAAAT
>CAJPRB010000116.1:0-5366 GCA_905372925.1 uncultured Streptococcus sp. | reverse complement strand
TGCTCAACCTATTGGAATATAAATCGATAAGACCAATGTGGTGGTCGGAGAAACAAGGGCTTCAGAACTACTGGATCAGGGGTTCAGCTTTACTGGAAAAAATCCTGAGAGCGAGATTGTGAACAAACGCAATGACCACTTCTATTATGGAGAACTGCTTGAAATAGTCCGAGATGGTAAATCTTACGGTCTTATGAGCATTACACCAAAGTGGAAAGACACTGATAAACTCTCGAACTGCGTGGTTACATACTATGAAATCTCAGCAGAGAGCCCGCAACTCTCCCAAGTTAACATCAATAACCAAGACCTCTCCAAACTTACAATCAATGACTTTAAAACAAAGAAATTAACAGCTATCTTTTCACTGAAACCTGCTGATGCGAAAGAAGTGAAACAGGACACCTACTTCAGTCTGAGGCTGCAAACTGCTGACTATGTTCTATGGAATAGCTATCATTTTGTAGCGAATTTCAATAGTGATCAGTCCCCCTATCGATACGGTGTAAGAGTCCAGCATACAATCTGGGAGTGAGAAAATCCCTACTCCTGATAGGATAATGTAACGCTGTCCATCTCTTTGAAATAGCTCTTCATCTTAAATAAAACTCTTATATTTTTATAGGGAACTCCGTCGCTCTCCTCTTCACTAGTGGAGGGCCTTTTTATTCCAAGCATATCATATAAATCAGCGGTTAATTCTTTTCTTTTATCAAATTCAAAATAGACCTCTCCAATATACATACTTGCCGGATCAGAGATGATAGCCTTCACCAACGTTCCATCTAAAACAGAACATTCCTTATCACTTAGATTTTTCACCTGCACTGTAACTTTTGTATAATACTCTAAACTATTATCATTATAGTCTTTGACCAATATATAGCTTTCGCTGCTTTCTCCAGGTTGCAACTTGATCTTTTGAAGTTCTTCTACGGTGGTAGATGATAATTCGAAATGCTTATATAAGCAATCATCGAGTGTATCGCTTCCCAGTACAAAGGAGGTCGTGTTTACTACAAATACAAATCCCTTTGAATTCTCAGGGTGTGTTCGTAGTTGGGGTTCCAATTCTTGACGAATTTCTTCAAAAGGTCTTATGTTTAATTTCCCATTTTCTGCATTGCAAACTTGTCGATAAATACTGGTATCGATTGACCCATCAAGATTCCTCCTCGAGCTCTTTAATCGAATACCACTGATATCCATTCGTACCCCGAAACAATCAGTTTCTACTAAAATAGGATACTTCAGGCTAGTATAGTTGATAAAGTCCAACATCTTGTCATAGGATTCTTTTAGCTGATCTAAATTTGTTACTTCTGTAGAATAGACAAAATTTACGGGATGCAGATAGGACAGGACATCATCACCTAGATTATGATCTTCTTTATACTCCGCAAGAGTTCTTGTGCAGAAGGTTTCTTCAAAATCAGAATGAATAAAAGGTGATCCCATTGCTAGCCAATCATGGGACACACTACAAGTAAAGGGAATATTTGGATAATCCTTCAATGTCACAAACCAATAACAGGAATGTCTAGGATCTTCTTTCATCTCATAAGCATTTTCTCCATAGACGTTATTGAGATATCGAACTAGTCGCTCTTTGTCTTCTTTATGCGAGGTACAGGCACTTAGTAGAAGGGCGCCAACTATAATAATAAATAGACAGGAAATTTTTTTAAATAGTTTCATTTTTTTCTCTTCCTTGCTATCTAATCAGTATTTTCTACGATAAAGGGACTTTTATAAGTTGAATTCTTTGACTTGCTTCCTTCTAATGATAGTATGAGTGGATAATAAATTCTTCACTTCTTCAACACTAGATCGACTATTTAAATTCGAGTAAGTTACACTAGATTGAGTAAAAATTGTATTTTTTCACACTTTTCTCTTGTAATTAACTGTAACTCACCGCACTCTAGCATCTACAACCTTTGCGATATAAAATACTCTCATCAAATAAATTTGCTCAAATCGTCAAATGAATAATCTTTATAGATTTGATTTGGTTTAAGTACAGAATCAGTTGTAACAGGCAAGTTTTCCAGTAATGTTTCCGCATTTAGTCCTTCTGGTAAGGAAATCAATTCTTCAGCCATGTTTTCCTGTCTATGCGCAGTAAATAGAAACTCCCCTTTTTCCCAATCTATTGCAAAATCATTCATCACTTCAGATTTGGATATGTCTAACAATTCTTCCTGCTGTGCTATAAAGTTTTCATAGATAAATTCATAAGGTGCTTCTTTATCTATTTTCACAACTCTAAGTGTGTTGGCATCCATTGATTTTCATACTCCTTTTAAAGCGTGACCCAATTATTGTTTTAACATGAATTGACTTGATAACTAAAATTATAATAGCTCGACTTCAATACCAGCCGCATCGAAGATTACTTTCACGCTATCAAAATTGCTACTTAAAATAGTTGCTTCTTTCAAGTTTGGAAATTGTTGCAGTTCGGATAAGCTGAGCTCATTTAAATCAAATGTTTCATCCTCTCCATCCCATTGTGGAATGATATTCATATAAATTTCATTTCCACCATCCATGTAAATTTCTTTGACCTCTTCAGCATATTTCTTAGGAATAGATAATGCTTCAAAATACTCAAGAGCATGCCTTATAACTTCCATGCTTTCAGTATCAATCTCTTCTTCACTGTATTGATCAGCAAAAGTATATATATCAAAGGATGGTTTCAATACTTGTAAATCGTACATTAAGACCTGAATGACGGCTAATTTAAAATTCAAATGATAAAAATGGAGGATTTGTTCAGAATCCACCGTTGCTTCATCATTTTCTAAATCAAGCTTCTTTTCAGAAACAGTCTGATTTTCTTTAGCCTTGTCATGTGACTCCTGATTGAACTGCTTGTTTCTTTTTCGCTTAAAAAAACTAAACATGATTTCTCCTTACTAAGTTTCATCTAAATAAATTTTTACTTTGAGGTATTCCTTGTCTTTAGCATCGGCAAAGACCTCAGAGTTTCGAATATAGTCAAAGATATTCTCATCAGGATCTTCGTCCCATATAGACTCTCTAAACTCTGCATTCTCACTAGTCGACTTATAGAAAATATCTAAATGGACTTGATAAAATTCTTCATCGTCATTAGGAACTTGTCGAAACATGGAGATTTGGAACAAGGTCTTGTTTGATAGTCTAGTAAATGTTCCCATTTCAAACAAAATTATTTCCTCATCAAATGGTGTGTCATACATCTCTTCAAAGACATTCACCATATCTTCCAAAGACATTTGGTCAGTGATCTTTTCTTTTAAAGATTGGACTAAATGGTTCATCGTTCTCTTTTTTCTAAGGGTTTGCCTCTGGTATTTCCTTTATTATACTACATAAATAGAAAAAAGACTGGAACGAATGGTTGCCCATCATTACAGTCTTTCTTGTATAACAATTGGAAAGTTTTCTGAGATCACATCTAGCCCAAAATTAATACCAAGAATTTGAAAATGGTGAATAGGCTGAGGATAATGGCTTTTGATTTGATTCTTAAGGTTGCTATTAGTGACTTCCCACAAAACTCCATCAGGTATATGAGGCTGTTTTTCATCACTTTCAAACTTTTCTTCATAAGGATTCAAATCCCAACCCTCATCTATTGCTCTGCAAAACAATACTTTTCCAAAATCAAGATAATAAATATTCTTTTGATTTTTCAAACCATATAAAGAAACCTTGAGATGATTATCTCTGGATAGTTGACATCGCAATTCATACCAATCATATTCAATCTCATTATCAATCTTATCCCACTTCATTTTTCACCACCTCTTCTATCTGGATATCACCATCTTGCCCCTCATAGAGAATGATGTCAATAAGTAAATTATTAGTAAGGACCCGATAGTGCTCAAGTTCTTGTTTGTATAGTACTCCTCCTGCATTATGGACAATTTGTTCAATTAAAAAACTATTTTCAATTCTGTAGAGAGGATATTCAGCGCCTTTGCTTGGATTGACTGGAATATCCCAAATCATCGAAGCTAAATTTCTATCGGTAATTTGATAACAATAACTAAAAGGAAAACGTATGCGTACTCGACGCTTCTTCCCTTTTAATAAAATTGTAGCTAATTCAAAATGAGTATTTTCACTAAATTCCGCCTCAGCTTGATAGCAATCTTTTTCAACATTACCCCAAATTACCCGTCGCTCACTCCTTGTTTTGTCTCGAAGTATATTTTTATAAGGCATCTGTTTATTGCTCACTTTCTTAGTTTTAATATTTTTACAGAAACTTCAGCAAGGAAAAGTTCTAAATAATGTTATATTAAATCATCGTATCATCCTAAAATACAACAAATCCTTTTGGCAAAATCACCAGTTGCTGTTCTAGTTCTTGGCAATGACTGGCTAGTGCTACAGCATCACTGTCTTCTACAAGATAGTTTTCAGCTGATTGGTTAAAAATTGCTCGAAGATTTTGTCCATCATGATTCCATTCCAGAGACACTACATCAGGTTTGATTTCTTTCAGACTATAGGTTCCATGTTGGATAATGCCTGAAGCATCCTTACGAAGCTGAATCAATTTCTTCATGAAATTAAGCATTTCATTGCTGTTGGAAACACGTTCCCAAGGCATAACGCGACGACAATCTGGGTCTGGCCCTCCGTCTAATTCTAGCTCGGTTCCATAGTAGAAACACGGAGTTCCCCTTTGTAAAAAGAGGCAGGCTAGGGCAGACTTAACCAGTTGGCTATCTCCCTTGGCAGTAGCCAAAATGCGCTCCGTATCATGCGAATCCAGAAGATTAAACATCACTTCCGAAATCTGCTGTCTATAGTACATAGACTGGCCATTGATCTCATCGATAAATTGACTGGTCTTTTTAACCCCACGCAAGAAATAATCCTTGATACTGTCAGAGAGAGGATAGTTCATAACTGCGTGGAACTCATCACCATTTAGCCAAGGCTGAGAAGTGTGCCAGACCTCTCCAAGAATATAAAGGTCAGCTTTTTTAGTCAAGACAGCCTTACGGAAATCTCGCCAAAATTGGTGGTCGACTTCATTCGCCACATCTAAGCGCCAAGCATCGATATCAAACTCTTCAATCCAGTAGGTCGCAACGCTCAACAAATAGTCTCTCACTTGAGGATTTGCCGTATTGAGCTTAGGCATATAGCTCTCAAAGGCAAAGGTGTGGTAGGATAGTTCTCTTTTATTAACAAGATTTTCTTTAACGACTGGAAAGTCTTGAATATGGAACCAGTCTTTATAAATAGAATCTTCACCATGTTTGAGGACATCCTGCCACTGTGGAGATTGGTCTCCGATATGGTTAAAAACAGCGTCCAGCATGATTTTCATGCCTCTCTGATGGGCCTCCTCC
>CAJPRB010000115.1:0-5384 GCA_905372925.1 uncultured Streptococcus sp. | reverse complement strand
TTATTAATTTAGTATATTTGTTATATTAAAAGTTTCCAGTCATTTTAAGGGAGAAATGACCTTTTAAATTTTTTTATCTTAAAATGAAAGCGCTTTATACACAGGAGGTAAGGTGGCTTACAAATTATCAGAGAGTTTTTATCCTTAAATCAAGTTGTAACCAAGTCAGACTTGGGCTCGGGCAGTAGCTGACTGCCTTTCTAAAAACTAGGAGTATATTATGAATCGATACCTTTTTGAAAAAGGGCAGACGTTTAGTATTCGAAAGTTGACTGTAGGTGTGGCCTCTGTCATCGTGGGACTGGCATTTTTTGCTTCTGGATCCGTGCGTGCAGACGAAACGTCTCCTGCCACGACATCCAATTTAGATCAGCAAATCAAACAAGTCGTAGATATAGAAGAGAACAAGGCTGAGCCAGTCAAAGAAGAAGGTCGTGTAGAAACTGAAAAACAAGAAACACCTGCTGCCGATACCAACAGTGCTGACTTGCTCCCTGAAGACATTCAGGACCGTGCCTATCCAGACACACCTGTCAAAGAACTCGACACAAAGACTATCGTTGACCAGAAAGCTAGTCCAAAAGTAGAAACTAAGAGCATTCTAAAGGACAAGGAAGAAGCTGAGAACGGAAACCGTGCTATCATTAACGGCGGTTTAGACCTCAAACACATCAACTACGAGGGACAACCCGCAACTGCTGCCACTATGGTCTACAGCATTTATAATGGTGGAGCTCAACGATACATCGTTTCTGGTTCTGGTATTTTTGTTGCGCCTAACGTTTTCTTGACAGTTGCTCATAACTTTTTAGATAAAGAAGGTCATATTCGTGGCGGAGATTCTGCGCGCTTCTATTACAATCTAGGATCCAACGCTCCCGTTAAAAATTCTCAGCCAAATTCAGGAAATACCACGCTCTTTCAAGAGAAAGATATCCACTTCTGGAACAAAGAAGAGTTTAGCAAGGGATATCAAAATGACTTGGCGGCAGTTGTAGCACCTGTCCCTATACAAATTGCAAGCCCAAATAAAGCAGCAACTTTTGTGCCACTCGCTGAGCATAAGACTTACAAAGCAGGGGACCCTGTCAGCACGATTGGTTATCCAACTGACTCAAGCTCAAAAGAACTCAAACAGCCTATCGTAGCTGGCCAACTCTATAAGGCTGACGGCAAGGTAAAATCCGTCAATCCTTATGATGACAAGGGAGCTACTGGCATCACTTACCAAACAACTTCTGTATCTGGTTTGTCTGGTGGTGGAATTATCAATGGTGATGGAAAAGTCATCGGCGTACACCAACACGGAACGGTTGACAACGGTGTGCCTGAGAAAGACCGCTTTGGTGGTGGACTTGTCCTCTCTCCTGAACAACTCAAATGGGTCAAAGATATTATTGACAAATATGGTGTCAAGGGCTGGTATCAAGGGGATAATGGCAAACGCTACTACTTTACACCCGAAGGTGAAATGCTTAGAAATAAGACAGCTGTCATCGGAGAAAATCAGTACTCCTTTGATGAGAGCGGTGTCGCTACTCTAGTCAAGGGAATTGATTATGGACGTGTGGTTATCCAGCACGTGGATGAAGCAGGCAATACAGTCAAAGAAAACGATACTTTCTTAGACAAAACAGAAGTGGGAACTGGCTTTGACTATGATTTCAAGAAAGCAATCACTCCAACCGAATTCTACAAGCAAAACCTAGAGAAATACCAGATTGTTTCCATCGATGGGGTCGAGATTCAGAAGCAACTAAAAGACGAGTGGAACCACAATGTCGTTAGCAAAACAGCTCCTGGAACTCGTGTCATCAAGGTGGTTTATAAAGTCAATAAAGGCTCTTTCAAAGTTTACTACCGTCAAAAAGGAACAAGCACTGAACTAGCGGAAGCGACGGTTGATAACAATGACGGTCAAGAGTATGAGGTTTCCTTTGTCAACACCTTCCATGCAAAAGACATCGCTGGCTACCATCCAGTCAAGACTAGCCTGGAAGCAGCCATCCAGCATAAAGGTGTGAATGAGGTCGTCTTTGAATACGAGCCAATCGCTGATACATCCAATCCAACGACACCGACTCAACCAGTGGCTCATCCAGAAGATAAAGAAACCGAAATTGGCAATCATGGACCTCTTCCAAGCAAGGCCCAACTTGATTACCACAAGGAAGAATTGGCAGCCTTCATCCACTACGGAATGAACACTTATACCAATTCTGAATGGGGAAATGGGAAAGAAGATCCCCGATACTTCAATCCAACCAACTTAGATACTGACCAGTGGATTCGCACTCTGAAGGAAACGGGCTTCAAACGAACCATTATGGTTGTTAAACACCACGACGGATTCGTTGCTTACCCTTCTAAGTACACCAACCATACCGTAGCTGCTAGCCCATGGAAAGATGGAAAGGGTGACCTTCTCGAAGAAGTTTCCAAGTCTGCTAGCAAGTATGACATGAATATGGGTGTATACTTGTCACCATGGGATGCTAATCATCCAAAATACCATGTTGCAACCGAAAAAGAATACAACCAATACTACCTCAACCAACTGAAAGAAATCCTTGGTAATCCGAAATACGGTAATAAAGGGAAATTTATCGAGGTTTGGATGGACGGTGCGCGTGGTAGCGGTGCCCAAAAAGTAACCTATACCTTTGATGAATGGTTCAAATACATCAAAGAAGCTGAAGGAGATATCGCTATCTTCTCTGCTCAGCCGACAAGCGTTCGCTGGATCGGAAATGAACGGGGGATCGCAGGTGACCCTGTATGGCATAAAGTCAAACGGGCCAACATCACAGACGATGTGAAAAACGAATACCTCAACCATGGTGACCCTGATGGTGATATGTACTCTGTAGGGGAAGCTGATGTTTCGATCCGTTCAGGCTGGTTCTACCACGACAATCAACAGCCGAAATCACTCAAAGAGTTGATGGATATCTACTTTAAGTCTGTTGGTCGTGGAACCCCACTCCTTCTCAATATTCCACCAAACAAAGAAGGAAAATTCGCAGATGCGGATGTGGCTCGCTTGAAGGAATTCAAGGCAACCCTAGACCAAATGTATGCGACTGACTTTGCCAAAGGTGCCACTGTAACAGCAAGTTCGACTCGTCAAAACCACCTTTACAAAGAAAGCCACCTCACAGACGGTAAAGATGACACCAGCTGGGCGCTCTCAAATGATGCCACAACCGGTAGCTTTACAGTCGATTTGGGGCAAAAGAGACGCTTTGACGTCGTTGAACTCAAGGAAGATATCGCCAAAGGTCAACGTATCTCTGGTTTCAAGATTGAAGTTGAAATCAACGGACGTTGGGTAACATACGGCGAAGGTTCGACCGTTGGTTACCGTCGCTTGATTCAAGGTAAACCTGTAGAAGCACAAAAAATCCGTGTAACCATCACCGGTGCTCAAGCAACTCCAATCTTGACCAACTTCTCAGTCTACAAGACACCAAGTAGCATTGAAAAGACAGATGGCTACCCTCTTGGACTTGAATACCACTCAAACACAACAGCGGATACAGCCGGAACAACTTGGTACAATGAATCTGAAGGTGTTCGTGGCACTTCTATGTGGACCAACAAAAAAGATGCCAAAGTAAGCTATACCTTCACAGGAACCAAGGCCTATGTCGTCTCTACAGTCGACCCAGGTCATGGAGAAATGTCCGTCTACGTTGATGGTCAAAAGGTTGCAGATGTGCAAACTAAGAATGCTAGCCGTAAACGTAGCCAAAAAGTCTTTGAGACAGGCGATTTAGCACCTGGCCAACATACTATTACCCTTGTAAACAAAATAGGCGAACCAATTGCTACAGAAGGAATCTACACCCTAAACAATGATAGCAAAGGGATGTTTGAACTCGAGTCTACCAGCTACGAAGTCGAAAAAGGAAAACCCGTCACTGTTAAGATTAAACGTGTTGGTGGAAGCAAGGGAGCTGCTACTGTACGCTTCATCACAGAACCTGGAACTGGGGTTCACGGTAAAGTTTACCAAGATACAACTCAAGATGTGACCTTTAAAGATGGAGAAACAGAAAAGACTGTTACCATCCCAACGATTGACTTTACAGAACAAGCCGACTCTGTCTTTGACTTCAAAGCCAAACTCACTTCTGTCACTGATGGTGCTCTGCTCGGTTTCGCTACCGATGCAACCATCCAAGTGATGAAAGCTGAATTGCTGGTCAAGGACCAAACAAGCTATGATGACCAAGCTAGTCAGTTGGATTACAGTCCTGGCTGGCACCATGAAACCAATTCGGCAGACAAGTACCAAAAAACGGAGTCTTGGGCTTCCTTTGGCCGCTTAACTGACGAGCAAAAGAAAAAGACAACTGTCACAGCCTACTTCTACGGTACTGGACTTGAAATCAAAGGCTATGTCGATCCAAATCATGGTATCTACAAAGTCTTCCTAGACGGTAAAGAAGTTCCTTACCAAGATGGCATGGGAAATGCTTCAACTATTGATGGTAAGAAATACTTTAGCGGTCGTGCAGCCCAACGCCAAGGCAATCAAACTCTGGTTAGCCTAAAAGGTCTGGACGAAAACTTGCACGCAGTCACCCTTCAACTAGATCCTGTTCGAAACGATTTGTCTCAAAATATCGGTATTCAAGTGGACCAATTTATCACTCGTGGCGAAGGTAGCGAACTCTACAGCAAGGCAGATATCATCCAGTCTATCTCTAAATGGAAAGACGATCTGTCCAACTTTGATCCAGCAGGCTTGAAAAATACGGCTACTGCACGCCAAGCTTTCCAAGCAAATCTAGAAAAATTGAGAAACCAACTCAGTGCTGATGCAGTGGATGTTCAAGATGTCATGTTGACGGTCAGTGCCCTACAAGATATCCTATCCAAGGATGAGAACTATCAAAGAGGCCAAGAGGAGCCTAGTCCAGAGCAACCGGAACAGCCAGAAGAACCTGAGAAACCTGACCAGCCTGAGAAACCAGCTGAACCGGAAAAGCCAGCTGAACCGGAAAAGCCAGCTGAACCAAAACAACCGGAAATTGAATATGATAAGGCTATGGACAGCTTGACAAAAGCTATCGAGAAAAAAGTCGCTGAGCTTGGATCCAACAAGGAAGCTAAGAAGAAATTATTAGAAATTGCTGACCAAGCCATTGCTGCAATCCAAGAAGCTAAAACTCAGGAAGCAGTCAATCAAGCACTAGAAACTGCTCTCGAACAAATCAGCAAGCTCGAAGCAACCCAGCCTGAAAAACCAGCTGAGCCTGAAAATCCAGCTGAACCTGAGAAACCTGCTCAACCGGAAAAACCAGTTCAACCTGAAAAACCAGTTCAACCTGAAAAACCGGCTGAACCTGAAACACCGGCTGAACCTGAAAAACCGG
>CAJPRB010000114.1:0-5462 GCA_905372925.1 uncultured Streptococcus sp. | reverse complement strand
CGCAATGGCCACCCGTTGTTTTTGACCGCCAGACAACTCCGAAGGAAGGTGATGAATACGATCAGTCAACTCTACTTTACTCAGATATTCCTCTGCCAACTTGCGACGTTGGGCAGCTGAAACTCCTGCATAAATCAAGGGTAACTCGACATTTTGAACAGCATCCATCTTTGACAAAAGAAAGAACTGTTGAAAGACAAAACCAATTTGTTGGTTACGTACCTGTGCCAACTGCTTTTCACCTAGACGGGCCACTTCTTGACCTTCTAGATAGTATTCGCCGCTAGTTGGGGTGTCCAGCATTCCGATGGTATTCATCAGAGTAGATTTACCCGAGCCAGATGGTCCCATAATGGCAACAAATTCCCCTTCTCCGATCTCCAAATTAATATTTTTCAAGACCTGCAGCTCCTGTTCACCATTTCGATAGCTCCGGCAGATGTTTTTTAGACTAATTAGTTGTTTCATCAGCCTTCACCTCTTTTCCTTCTTCCAAGGAAGTCGTTGGATTACTGATGACTTTGGTTCCGTCTGTCAAACCAGATGTGATCTCTTGGTTTTCTGCGTCAGCATTTCCTAGGCTAACTTCAACCTTCTTAGCCTTATTCTCTTCGTCAACAACCCAAACGTAGTTTTTCCCGTCTTCAGTAATGACACTGGTTAAGGGTACGAGGATTGATTTCTTGTCACTTTTAACCTCAACACTAACGGTAAAACCTGGTCTCAAATCACCAATCTCACTCGTCACTTCAATCGTATAGGGATATTTAGAACCAGTATTCCCCCCAGTTATAGCATTCGTTCCTTCTCCACTATTTTTAGGGTAAGCTGAAATAAAGCTGATCTTCCCTGTCCAAGTTTTATCTTGGTAAACTTTAGAAGAGAAGGTCACTTCTTGACCAACAGAAAGGTTGGCAAGATTGTACTCAGAAAGTTCTCCCTTGACTTGTAGATTGTCGTTACTTACTACATGAACCATCACTTGATTTGCAGCAGTTGTGGACTTCGATACATTGCGATTAACTTCTACAACTGTACCTTCTAGCGTACTCAGAACCTTTGTTGCGTCCAATTGGGCTTGCGCCTTTTTAAGTTGCGCCTCTGCATCAGCACGACTATCACGAGCATCACTAATCTGAGAATCAATGGAAGAGACAGAAGAACTCTGTGCTCCATCATCATATTCTTCCGAATCAGCTAGAGTGTTGTTTCGTGATTCCTTCAAGTCATTGATACGACGATCAGCCTTGGCTATGGCACGGTTAGCTGCATCATAAGCAGACTGCGCTTCTGTGCTGTTGTATTTTACGAGCGCTTGTCCTTTGTCAACCTTATCTCCAACAGAAACCAAGATTTCATCTACCTCACCCTTACTTGCATCCAAATAAACATATTGTTCATTTTTTGCGGTGACGGTACCAGATAAAAGAACAGAGGAGGCAACTGTTCCTTCCTTTGCGACTACGAGATGCGATGTGTCATCCTTACCGGCAGCCTGAGAGGGCTGTCTAAATAGCAAAATACCCACTGCACTGGTTATAATAATACTTGCAGCACCAATAGCTGTGTATAGTTGCCATTTTTTAGTTTTCTTATTCCCCTTCATCACAAAACTCCTATTTTATTTTCAATACAAAGACTATTATAGCAAATTTACCTACTCTAAACAATGATTGTTCAGAGAGAAAAGAGAACAATTCAGGAAACATGCCTTGTTTCCATTTGATTTATGCAGAATTGTACTAGTAACATCATACACCTTATTTCTATATTTAGCAAGTGATTTCTGCTATTTCTTTAGGGCGTAGCAGATTTTTGCATTCAAAAAATAAAAACGATAGAATATGACTATCAAAACTATAAGGAGTTTTCCATGAGAGAATATGATATCATCGCCATCGGTGGAGGGAGTGGCGGTATCGCCATTATGAACCGAGCTGGTGAACACGGTGCTAAAGCAGCTGTTATCGAGGAAAAAAAATTGGGTGGAACCTGCGTCAATGTCGGCTGTGTTCCTAAGAAAATCATGTGGTATGGAGCGCAAATCGCTGAAAGCTTCCACCACTACGGCCCTGATTATGGTTTTACAAGTTCAGATGTTCAATTTGATTTTGCTAAACTTCGTCAAAACCGTGAAGCCTACATCGACCGTGCTCGCTCGTCTTATGATGGAAGTTTCAAGCGCAACGGTGTTGATTTGATTGAAGGTCGTGCTCATTTCGTTGATGCTCATACGGTCAGCGTTAATGGTGAATTGATTCGTGCCAAGCATATCGTGATTGCGACTGGCGCTCGTCCAAGCATCCCAACTATTCCTGGAGCTGAACTCGGTGGTAGCTCAGACGATATCTTTGCTTGGGAGCAACTTCCTGACTCCGTAGCGATTCTTGGAGCTGGCTATATCGCCGTTGAATTAGCAGGTGTTCTCCACGCGCTAGGAGTAAAAACGGATTTGTTTGTCCGCCGTGATCGTCCCTTGCGTGGTTTTGACAGCTACATCGTTGAAGGACTTGTCAATGAAATGGAAAAAACAGGTCTACCTTTGCACACACATAAGGTACCCGTCAAGCTCGAAGAAACTGAGCAAGGCATAACGATTCATTTTGAAGACGGTTCTAGTCACACTGCCAGCCAAGTTATCTGGGCTACTGGTCGCCGTCCAAATGTAGATGGTCTTGAGTTAGAAAATGCTGGCGTTACACTTAACGAACGTGGATTTATCCAAGTGGATGAGTATCAAAATACAGTTGTAGATGGCATCTATGCTCTTGGAGATGTTACTGGTGAGAAAGAACTGACCCCAGTAGCCATCAAGGCAGGACGTACCCTATCTGAACGCCTCTTCAACGGGAAAACAAATGCCAAGATGGACTACACGACTATCCCTACTGTTGTCTTCTCACACCCAGCAATCGGAACAGTCGGTTTGACCGAGGATCAAGCTATCAAAGAATACGGTCAAGATCACATCAAAGTCTATAAGTCAAGCTTTGCATCCATGTACTCTGCCGTTACAAACCATCGTCAAGAATCTCGCTTCAAACTCATCACCGCCGGTGCTGACGAAAAAGTCGTTGGCCTTCACGGACTTGGTTACGGAGTTGATGAGATGATTCAAGGATTTGCTGTTGCTATCAAGATGGGAGCAACCAAAGCAGACTTTGATGCTACAGTAGCTATCCACCCAACCGCTTCAGAAGAATTTGTGACCATGCGCTAATTGTTGAAAGGGATCCTGAGGATCTCTTTTTACTTGTAGAATCAGCTGTCGCAAAATTGTTACCTTTATATAAAAAATAGGTTGACTTTTCTTCCTGAATTAGTATAATAGTTACTATAATTCAAAAAAGAGGTTAACAGTTTTGAAAAAAGCTCATATCTATGCTATCCCTGCTATCGGTGCTGCTCTCATCGCCGTATTGGCTCAAATCAGTCTCCCTATCGGTCCTGTACCTTTCACTCTGCAAAACTTTGCGATCGGTCTGATTGCTACTGTTTTTAGACCTAGGGAAGCCGTTCTATCTGTAGCTCTCTATCTCCTACTGGGTGCCATTGGTTTACCTGTCTTTGCAGGGGGTGGTGCAGGATTTCACGTTTTAGTCGGTCCAAGTTCAGGCTATCTTTGGTTTGACCTTGTCTATGCAGGACTTACATCTTATCTCATCCATCAAAATAGCGGCTATATCCGCATTTTCCTAGCCAACCTCTTGGGTGATTCACTCGTCTTTGTCGGAGGTATTCTCAGCCTCCACTTCCTTGCTGGTATGCCACTTGACAAAGCACTCGCTGTTGGAGTCCTCCCCTTTATCCTCCCTGATCTTGGTAAAATCATTGCGATTAGCTTCATTGGTCGTCCACTATTACAACGACTTAGGGGACAAGCATACTTCTCAATTTAACCCAAAAAGGATACTGAGTCAAAAACTCAATATCCTTTTATTGATTTCCTTTAAAAGCATCCACCATTACCTGAAATTCTTCATTTGTAAGGGTGATTCCTTTTCCCATCTTGGTATGATCAGGGCTCCAAGTCCGAATATCAAACTTTGCTGGAGCGCCATTAAAGCTGACTCGGTTTAGTTCTTTTGTCCATCCTTTGTCATTTTCAGACAAGGTCAGTAAGTGTTCTTCGATTTCAAATGTAAATTCTGCCATTTTTAACTCCTTTATGTGATATGCTTTCTATAGTCTATTCGTAAAATCTTGTAGATTTTAGGAAAATTTTATATAATATGGTTATATAAGAGGGGAGAAGCCTATGAGATATACATTCAAGCATGTCTTAGATAAGATACAAGATTTTCTCAGTGGACAGGATATACGAGATTATTCTGAAAACGACTCCCTCATTGCTACAATTGAACAAGCCATCCAGAAACAAACTGCTGTTCATGTCATACTAGCTGAAACAAGCTTCACTGGTGATATTGTCAAATATGATACCAGTCGTCAACAAATTGTTGTCAAAAATTTTACAAAAAATGTGACACGTATCATCCGAATCACTGATATCAAAAGGCTACGCTTTGTCCCATCTACTGTCCAGAGAGCTCAGAAAAATAGATTTAAGAAAGAGTGAGATATTTTTCATCCCACTCTTTTTCTTAACGAATTTGTTCAAAATGCAGGTGGACTGCGATATGGTCTCCGTAACCACTTCTCTCCAAATCGCGTTGTAAGCGGTAAGAAATGTAGTGTTCTGCGATGGTGATATATCCTGCCCCCAACAAACGATTTTCAACCATTGATTGGATCATGCTAATGGTCGCACGTTCCACTTTTGCTTCTTCCAAGTCCAAGACTACTTTTTTAGTGACTTGAGCTAGGTTTTGACGTAGGTCATCTGTCAAAACATAAACAGTCTGAGCCGCTTTTAGAACAGCTTGGTAGATTTTATCTGGATCAAAGTCTGCAACTTCTCCATTACGTTTGATTACTTGCATAAGGTTCTCCTTTATTCTTTGTTTTCTCTGATTTCAGCCAGCATTTTTTCTTCTTCTGCTGTTAGTTGATAGTTTTCTAGCAAATCTGGTCTGCGCTCATAGGTTTTCTTTAAACTCTCATAAAGTCGCCACTGACGAATCTTTTCATGGTGCCCGCTCATGAGCACATCTGGCACGACCATGCCACGATAGTCATAAGGGCGAGTGTACTGAGGATATTCGAGAAGTCCCGAAGAGAAGCTATCATCCTGGTGACTAGACTCCTTGCCAATCACTTCAGGAATTAGGCGAACAGTCGCATCAATCATGGTCATGGCCGCCAATTCACCACCAGTCAAGACATAGTCTCCTAGGGAAATTTCATCGGTTACCAAGGTCTTGATGCGTTCGTCATACCCTTCATAGTGACCGCAGATAAAAATCAGTTCCTCTTCCTGTGCCAAATCTTCAGCATAAGCCTGATCAAACTGTTTTCCAGCAGGATCAAGGAGGATGACACGGGGATTTTTCTTTTCAATA
>CAJPRB010000113.1:0-5520 GCA_905372925.1 uncultured Streptococcus sp. | reverse complement strand
ATGAATACAGCTTCAAGAAAGGAAAGATGAGCTTCATTGCACAAGATTTTGATTCCAGAAAGATCCTAGCTATCTTAGATAGGCGGACTCAAGTGACGATTCGCAATCATTTCCTTCGTTATTCTAGACAGGTGAGAAGTCAAGTGAAAGTCATTACAATGGACATGTTTAGTCCCTATTACGACATCGCTAAGAAACTATTTCCAAACGCTAAAATCGTTCTAGATCGCTTTCACATTGTTCAATACTTAAGCCGTGCTATGAGCCGTGTGCGGGTCCAAATCATGAACCAATTCGATAGAAAATCCCATGAATACAAAGCTATCAAGCGCTACTGGAAGCTCATTCAACAGGATAGTCGTAAAATCAGCCATAAGAGATTTTATCGCCCTACTTTTCGTATGCACTTGACGAATAAAGAAATTCTAGACAAGCTTTTGAACTATTCAGAAGACTTGAAACACCACTATAAGCTCTACCAGCTCTTACTTTTTCACTTTCAGAACAAGGAACCTGACAAACTCTTCGAACTCATTGAGGACAATCTAAAGCAGGTTCATCCTCTTTTTCAGACTGTCTTAAAAACCTTCCTCAAGGACAAAGAGAAAATCGTCAACACCCTTCAGTTACCTTATTCCAACGCAAAATTGGAAGCGACTAATAATCTCATTAAACTCATCAAACGAAATGCCTTTGGTTTTCGAAACTTTGAAAACTTCAAAAAAAGATTTTCATCACTCTCAACATCAAAAAAGAAAGGACAAAATTTGTCCTTTCTCGATCTTAGCTGACTTCAACCCACTACAGTTGACAAAGAACCCCAAATTTGGAGCTCCTCAAATTCATCTACAAAATAATCCACTGGATCGGATGATTGCTTGCGCAATCTCCATCTGCAACCTAAACTAGTCTCCCAGACTAGTTTAGCCACCTAGATATGCTTTTCTGACTTCATCTGATGCTGCGAGTTCTTTTCCTGTTCCTGATAGGACAATCTTGCCTGTTTCAAGTACATAGCCACGATCAGAGATAGCAAGGGCCTTGTTAGCGTTCTGTTCAATTAGGAGAACCGTTGTTCCTTGCTTCTGAATATCTTGAATGATATCAAAAATTTCTTGGATAAAGATAGGAGCAAGTCCCATTGATGGCTCGTCCAAGAGAAGAAGCTTAGGTGTAGACATGAGAGCGCGTCCCATAGCCAGCATCTGCTGTTCACCACCTGAAAGAGTTGCTGCATCTTGGTTTTTGCGTTCTTCCAGACGAGGAAAACGTGAGAAAACTTTTTTCAAGTTGGCTTGATTTTCCTCACGATTTTTCTTCAAGAAAGCTCCCATTTCTAGATTTTCCATAACAGTCAAGCCTGGGAAAACATGGCGTCCCTCAGGAACTTGTGAAAGGCCACCTGCCACGATTTTTTGCGCTGGCATCTTTTGAATTTCTTTTCCTAAAAACTGAATTTTACCAGCACTTGGACGAACCAAACCTGAAAGGGTGCGAAGAATGGTTGTTTTACCAGCGCCATTGGCACCAATCAAGGAAACAACTTCACCTTCATTAACCTCGAAACTTACATCACGAACTGCTTGGATCATACCGTAATGTACAGAGAGGTTTTCAACTTTTAACATAGACATTAGGCTTCACCTCCTAGATAAGCTTCGATAACGCGTTTGTTGTTCTTGATCTCATCCGGAGTACCATGAGCAATCAAACGACCATATTCAAGAACATAGATACGCTCAGTGACTTCCATAACCAAATTCATGTCGTGTTCGATGAGCATGATGGTAATTTTAAATTCGTCTTTGATACGACGGATCAATTCTGTCAATTCAGCTGTTTCTTGTGGATTCATCCCAGCTGCAGGTTCATCCAAAAAGAGAATCTTGGGTTCGGTTGCCAGAGCACGAACGATTTCTAATCGACGTTGTTGACCATAGGCCAGATTTTTAGCAAGTGTATCTGCATCGCCATCCAAATCAAAAATCTTCAGCAAGTCCATAGCTTTGCTTTTTAATTCTTCCTCGTTCTTATAAAAAGCTGGTAAACGTAGAAAACTTGCAAGGACATGTTGTTTATGATGATTGCTAAATGCAATCAAAACATTTTCCAAAACTGTCAAGTCCTTGAACAAACGAATATTTTGGAAAGTACGACTGAGACCAAGTGAAGCAATCTTATAGGGAGTTTTCCCATTTAGGAGGTGACCATCTAGTGTCACTGTACCTTCGCTCGGTTCATAAACACCAGTCAAGAGATTGAAAAGGGTTGTTTTACCAGCCCCGTTTGGTCCAATCAGACCAACCAACTCTCCCTCGTTCAATTCAAGAGTGACATCTCCAACAGCTGTTAGACCGCCAAAATGTTTGGTTAACTGTTTAACTTCAAGTAATGCCATTAGTTTTGTCCCTCCTTCTTAGATTTTTTAAAGAAACGTGATAGACTCAATTCCCATGTCCCAAGAAGTCCACCTGGTCTGAAAATCATCACCAATACAAGAGCCAAAGCATAGATAATCATACGTACGCTAGCTACATCTTGAAGGAGCATATTTAAAATTCCTAAAACAATCGCTGAAACGATGGTACCTGTAATAGAACCAAGTCCACCAAATACAACGATAATCAATACGTTGATGGAATTAATAAAGGTGTAATCTTTTGGGACAACAGATCCGATAAAACCAGCCTGAAGTGAACCAGCAATACTTGCTGTAATGGCACCAAAGACAAAAGCGATAATCTTGATCTTTGTAGTGTTTACCCCAACGGACTCTGCAGCAATCTCATCCTCACGAACAGATAGAGTAGAGCGTCCAATTGGACTACGTAGGAAGTTGAGGGTTGCAATAGTTGTGATAACTACAAAAAGATAAACCATTTGCCAGTTGGTAAAGTTTGGAATACCCAAGATACCAGCAGCACCGTTGGTCAAACTTCCACCATTAATGATAAAGATACGAATGATTTCTGAAACACCTAGTGTCGCAACAGCCAGGTAGTCACCCTTCAAACGGAGTGTCGGAATCCCAACGAGCAAAGCGACTGCACCAGAAATCAAGGCACCCAAGACCATTGCTCCAAAGAAGGCACCATAGGTTGGTGATTTTGAGCCAATAATCGCTGCTGCATAAGCCCCAATCGCCATAAAACCTGCATGACCGAGTGAGAATTGTCCTGAAAAACCAACAATTAGGTTCAAACCTACTGCAAGGATGATATTAATCCCAATTTGTTCTAAAATTTGGACATGGAATAGATTGAGAACACCAGCAGAAACCAATACGCTAATCAATCCATAACCCGCTAACAGAAGGAATAACCAGAGAATATTTACTTTAAGATTTGTCTTCATTGTTTACACCTTCTCTTTCACATTCTTACCAAGGATACCTGCAGGACGAACAATCAGAATCAGAAGTAAGATTCCATATACGATAGCATCACGGAAATCAGACATACCAAAGGCAGTTGCAAAAGTTTCCAACAAGCCAATCACAAATCCCCCTAGAGCTGCACCAGGAATAATCCCGATACCGCCAAGAACGGCCGCAACAAATGATTTTAGACCTGGAGTCACACCCATCAACGGTTCAAGAGAGTTGTAGTAAAGGGCAATGAGGACACCTGCCGCTCCAGCAAGGGCTGAACCCAAAGCAAAGGTAAAGCTGATTGTACGATTTACATTAATTCCCATCAATTGAGCTGCGTCACTATCAACTGATACAGCACGCATGGCTTTACCCATTTTTGTTTTTTGGACAATCAATTGCAATAAAATCATCAGGAGTAAGGAAACTGCTAAAATCATTAACTGAACATTTGTCAAGCTGATTGGCCCCAAATCATAGCGAACTGTTTGAATGGCTTGAGGAAAGGCGCGAGTATTGGCACCGACCAAGTAGACCATTCCATATTCAAGTAGGAAAGACACTCCGATGGCAGTAATCAATACAGCAATACGTGTAGAGTGTCGCAAAGGACGGTAGGCAAGAAATTCAATCACAACACCAAGTAGTGCGGTTCCTACCATTGAAATAATCAAAGCTAAAAAGAAATTCATTTGGAAAGAATTAATCAAAAAGTAACCAATAAAGGCACCCATCATATAAATATCACCGTGGGCGAAGTTGATGAGTTTGATAATTCCATAAACCATGGTATAACCCAGGGCCAAAAGTGCATAAACACTACCCAGAATTAAACCATTCACAAGTTGTTGGAGCATAGCATTCACTCTTTTCTATCGTTATTTTTAGAAAATTTCTCAATTTTCACAAGTTCATAAACACCGAAACAGGGAGTGAGTCAAAGGCTCATTCCCTATTTCAGCTACTATTCTAATGTTATGGTTTTACAACTTCTGCTGCTTCCACTTTACCATTGTTCATGGTCATCATGTAAGCAGTTTTCACTGTGTTGTGATCTGCATCAAAGCTCGTTTGACCAGTCACACCATCAAAGTCTTTGGTTTTAGCAAGGTTGTCCTTGATTTCACCTGAGTTTTTAGCACCTTTTGCAGCATTGGCTACTAGGTAAACTGAGTCATAGGCCAAAGCTGAGAATGTTGATGGTTCTTCATTATATTTTGCACGGTAGGCTTCAAGGAAAGCTTTAGCTTTTGCAGAAACATCAACTGTAGTTGAGAATCCTGAGATGAAGTAAATGTTTGAAGCTCTTTCAGCAGTTGCTTGTTGAACAAACTCTTCACCGTTAAATCCATCACCACCAACGATAGGTTTATCAATTCCCATACCACGTGCTTGGTTTACGATTTTACCGGCTTCAGTGTAGTAACCTGGAACAACGATAGCGTCAAACTCTTTCCCTTTCATTTTAGTAAGGGCTGCTTGGAAGTCTGTATCACCTGCCACAAACGTTTCATCTGCTACAATCTCACCCTTGTAGGCTTCGCGGAAAGATTTAGCAATACCTTTAGCATAGTCACTAGCATTGTCCGTATAAAGAACAACCTTCTTAGCGTTCAATTTGTTTGTCACATAGTTTGAAATAATCTTCCCTTGGAAGCTATCTTGGAATGTTCCGATAAATAGGTAATCTTGACCTTTAGTCAAACCGTCTTGAGTAGCACTTGGTGAAATCAATGGTACTCCAGCTTTGGTAGCGTTAGCTACAGCTGCAGCAGTTGCACCAGATGTCGCAGGTCCTACGATAGCTGCAACTTTTGATTGGGTAACAAGGTTCGTTGTAACAGAAGCTGCTTCAGCTGTTTCAGATTTGTTGTCTTTGTCTACAACTTCGATTTGTTTTCCATCGATACCACCAGCAGCATTGATTTCATCAACAGCAAGTTGAGCACCCTTTTGCTCAGAAGTACCGTAGGCAGCTACAGCACCTGTTTCTTCAAAGTTAAAACCAATCTTAACTGTTTTCTCGTCTACTAGGTTTCCAGTTGTATTTGACGCTCCTGATTTAACCTCTCCACAGGCAGCGAGAAGAGCTACGCTAGCAAGAGCCACAAAAGATAGGGCAAATTTTTTCTTCATTTTTAATCTCCTTA
>CAJPRB010000112.1:0-5573 GCA_905372925.1 uncultured Streptococcus sp. | reverse complement strand
TGCCGCTTGTAAAAAAGCTAAAACTGCGACTGGACCTGTGAATTTGAATCCTTGTTTTTTGAGATCTTTAGCTAACTTTTCAGACAAGGCTGTTTTAGCAGGTGCTAGGTGATAGTCAGGAACATCATTGATGATGGTTTGTCCATCAACAAAAGACCAGAGATAGGCGTCAAAAGAGCCATAGGTTTTCTGGACTTGTAAAAATGCTTTAGCGTTGGCACGCGTAGCAAAAATCTTGGCTCTATTTCGTATGATGGCTGGATTATCTAACAAAGCTTCCAACTCCCCATCTGTCATTTCCGCGACCGCCTGAATTTGATAGCCATGAAATGCTTCTCGGAATCCTTGGCGTTTGTTTAGCACCGTTTCCCAAGATAGACCCGACTGGTAAATTTCCAAACAAAGCAACTCAAAAAGAGCACGGTCATCATGAAGGGGTTGGCCCCACTCTTCATCATGGTAGGCTACATATAATGGGTTGTTCATTTTAACCCAACCACAGCGTTTTGTCATAAAAATCTCCTATTTTACCAACATCTTAAGGGCTGACTTGATATAGTTCTCAGCTGTATCCGTCGTTCCTTCAAAGAATTTCTTGATTTTCTTAAGCTCGGTTGCCTTGTAGCCCAGTGCCAACATGGCTTCCATAGCTTCTTCCAGTTCTTGGTTTTCAGCACTGGCTTGCACTGCGACCTTGGCAGGAAGGTCATCGCTAGCCACAACTACCTTGCCTTCCAAGTCTAGCACCATCTGCTGGGCTGTTTTCTTGCCAATTTTAGGGAACTTGGTCAAGTAGGTGATGTTCTTAGTCTCAATCGCCTGAACCAAGCCCGCATTGTCATCGGCAGCGATAATAGCAAGAGCTGATACAGGACCAATCCCAGAAACCGAAATCAGACTGAGAAAGAGTTTCTTCTCATCTTCTGATCGAAAACCATAGAGCAGATGGGCATCCTCACGGACAACTTGGTGCACATAAATTTGAGTTTCTTGATTGACCTGACCTGAGTAAGCATAAGGATTGGCTACATGCAAGATATAACCGATACCATTTGCCTCAAGGATGATATATTTAGCAGTGATTTTGGTAATGATTCCTTTTAGATATTCGTACATAGTTTTTCTCCATTATTTCGCCTATCTAGTATACCATATTTCCCCAAGACAGACTGCAACAAAAGGTGCAACCTCTGGTTGACAAATAGTACAGGAGATTGTATTCTCATTATAAGTAAAAATTGTTAGGATAGAAGTAGAAAAAGGAGGATAGAATAATGAAACTCGCAGAAAAACTGTTTGAACTCAGAAAGGAAAAAGGTTGGTCCCAAGAAAAGCTAGCAGAACAAATCAATGTTTCTCGGCAAAGCATCTCCAAATGGGAGTCTGGACAAGTCCTTCCTGAAATCGAAAAAATCATTGAATTAAGCAAGATTTTTCAAGTGACAACTGACTATCTACTATTAGATGAAAACTCTGAAAAAGCTTCCACAGCAGTGATCTTGGAGGAAGACAAGGACAAATACTATAAAGAGGTTAAATATTTTGGCCTCTGGCAAGTGATTTATATTTTCGTCTTGGCTCTGGCTATCTATCTCTTTTTAGCTGGTTCTAGTTTCCCAGCCGAATTCACCGCCTGGATTTGGCTGACCTTCGTTCTCTTGATTGCGTCTGCAGTTGCTATCAACAAGGCTCTCAAAACCAAACAACGTTATCTTGATAAAGTGATTGGTCTTAAGAATCCTTCTGACAAAGATGACTCTAGAAAACCTTGAATCACCTAATTCCGTTTTCGCAATATTTTTTAGAACTGGTCTTGTCAAGCAAGTGTAAACCTCGTGTCAACTTGCCCAAGTCCAATCAAAGTTCCCACCTTAGAAAAACTAAAAAGCCTTGTTCTAAAAGAACAAAGGCTTTTTGTGTTCTTAATATTTCCCCAACTCACGGAGACTGGTATGATTTTCCTGAATACGTCGGAACATCTTTTCCATATCTGACTTGGTAAAATGCACCAAAACGGGACGTCCGTGGGGACAGTTATAGGGATTATCACATTGAGAAAGCTGATAAATAAGCTGTCTGGCTGAGTGGTCATCGATACGATGGTTGGCCTTGATAGACCGCTTGCAGGACATCATGATAGCCAGCTCTGCTCGGTATTTCTTGATCGAAACTTCCTTGGTCAAGAGCAGCATGTCACACATTTCATAGATACCAGACTCGATTTCTTCCTCTGCCATCCAAATTGGATGCTCACGCAGGATAAATTGATTTTCTCCGTACTCTGCTAAAAAGACACCCACTTCCTCTAAGAGAGGCATTCTTTCCCTGAGACGAAGGGCATCATCTGCTGGGAATTCAAAGATGTAGGGCACTAGGAGTTGTTGCTGACTCTGGTCAACATTGCCGATGCTTTCACGATATTCCTCGTACTTAACCCGTTCCTGAGCCGCGTGCTGGTCTATGATGTAGAGCCCATCTCGCCCTTGGGCAAAAAGATAGGTCCCGTGCATTTGCCCGAAAAACTCCAACTCTGGGAAGCTGGATGATTCTTCTCTCTCCAGCTTGTCATAAGCCTTATCGAGGCTAGCAAGATCTAACTCTGGATGGTCTAGTTGGTCGTAGTTAACAGGCTTTCTCTCTGCAAAATGCAGTTTTGCTGGTCTAGTCAGCTGGTCCAAGGTTTCCTTGGCAAACAAGGTTAAATCTTTCCCTTCCTCAGTTAATTCAACCTGATGATCAGCCACCTCAGCTTGACTGGGTCTTGTAGGCCCAGTTTTCTCATAATAGAGCGTATTTTCTTTGAGTGGGAGAATGGTCTGCTCCACCTTTTGACGATTACGCACGGTCGATTTGGCAAGATTTTCCAAGGCATCAGGGATTAAGGCTTGTTCCTTGAGACTATTTGAAATAGCTTCTGAAACTAGCGCCATTAGTTCTTTTTCCTTGGAAATCCGCACTTCTTGTTTGGTTGGATGCACATTGACATCAGCTAGATAGGGGTCAATATGGATGTGAATGACAGCCAGTGGAAAACGCCCTACCATGAGCTTGCTTCCATAACCGTCTAAAATAGCACGATTGAGCAGAAAATTCTTGATATAACGGCCATTGATAAAGAGACTGATATAGTTGCGATTAGCTCGAGTCAACTCAGGCAGAGACACAAATCCTGAAATTTCGAAATCTAGGTCCGAATTCTCAATGGCAATCATCTTCTTGGCACTGGCCAAACCGTAAATCCCTGCGATGGCTTGGCGCAGTTGACCAGTCCCTGCTGTCCGCGTCATCTCCTTGAAATCACTGATCAAACTAAAAGAAATCTCGGGATGAGCCAAGCCCAGACGGTTGACAATGTCAATGATATGAGACAACTCCGCCTGCTGGCTCTTCATATACTTGAGGCGGGCAGGTGTGTTGAAAAAGAGGTCCTCCACACAAACCTTGGTCCCCACAGGACTAGTCGCTGGGATGACTTCCTCAACTTCACCCCCACGCGCAACGAGCTTGGTCCCATGACTCGCACCATCCACCGCCGTCAACAGAGTCAGAACACTGACAGAAGCGATAGAAGGCAGGGCTTCACCACGAAAACCAAGCGTCCGAATCCGAAAGAGATCTGCTTGATTTTTTATCTTACTGGTCGCATGGCGACGTAGAGCCAACTCCACCTCATCGTGGGGAATTCCATGGCCATTATCGGTGATTTGGATTTTCTTGAGACCAGCTTCCTCGATCTCAATGATAATCTGGCTAGAACCCGCGTCAATGGCATTTTCTACCAACTCTTTGACTACACTGGCAGGACGTTCAATGACCTCTCCAGCTGCGATCTGGTTTGCCAGCACCTCTGGCAATTCAATAATATGAGACATCTTTCAGCCCCTTTCTGTATCTATTTTCCTAGAAATTGATTAGTGCTATTATACCATATTTCAGATGTTACCAGAAAAAGCAAATACCACATAGACTCCAAATCTCTCCACATAGACAAAAGCTCTTGCCATGGGTCGTAAAATAGTGTTTAATAAAGGTGTACAGGAAGTGATCACAACCTTGTATAACTGAAAAGGAGGGAAATTTATGAAAGTAGAACTACAGATTAAGGAGACTTACGAGGAGGAAAAGCTGATTGTCCAAGCACCTCAGCCGACCGAAAAAGTCCAGAAAGTCATCGAGTTCGCTGAAAATCTTGACCAAAAAGAAACAATCAAAGGAAAGATTGAAGATCAGGTCTATCTAATTAAAATTAGTAAGATTCAACGCTTCTATATAGAGAATCGAAAGGTTCTAGCAGAAACTGCTAGTCAGACCTACAGTATTGATTTGCGACTCTATCAGGTTCTTGAAATGCTGCCGGCCACTTTTATCCAAATTTCCCAATCAGAAATCGTTAATATTGACGCTATCTCTCATCTCAAACTCACGCCCAACGGCCTGGTCGAAATCTTTCTCAAAAACGAAAGCTTCACCTACTCTTCACGCCGTTACCTAAAAACCATCAAGGAGAAATTAGAACTATGAAAAAACAAATCTTTCACGATGCAGCCGCTGGCGTTCTCATCGGCCTCATCCTCTCTATCCTCTTTTCACTCATTTATGCACCAAATACCTACTCTCCACTTAGTCCCGATTCTCTAGTCGGACAAGTGATGGTGCAACATCAGGTTCACGGTGCCTTGGCCTTGCTCTACTGTATGATCATCTGGTCAGCTATCGGCGTTCTCTTTAGCTTTGGCAGCCGCTTATTCAGCCGTGACTGGAGCTTGCTCCGTGCGACGCTTTCCCATTTCTTCCTCATGCTGGCTGGCTTTGTCCCACTGGCAACTCTAGCTGGTTGGTTCCCCTTCCACTGGACCTTCTATCTCCAGCTCATTCCAGAGTTTGCGATCGTCTACCTTATCATCTGGGCTATTCTCTATAAAAGAGAAGCTAAAAAAGTGGACCACATCAATCAACTCTTGGCTCATAAAAAGTAATAGAGAAAAACCCCACTCACAAATACATGAGTGGGATTCTTTTTATAACTTTTGTTTGAGCTCGACCAAGACATTCATAGCCTGCATAGGTGTCATATTGTACACATCCAGTTTAGCTAATTCTGCTAGGATAGGATGCTCTGCAGGCGCGTCAAAGAGTGACATCTGTTCAGTAACAGCACTTGTTTGCCTCATCAGACTTGAACTTTCTTGCCCTTGACTCTCCAGTTGAGTCAATATCTTATCCGCCCTTGCTAACAGTTCTGCTGGTAAACCAGCAATCTTAGCAACATGGATACCATAGGATTTGTCAGCTGGTCCTGGTTCAATCTTGTGAAGGAAGGTGACCTGCCCATCCTGCTCCAAGGTTGCCACGTGAACATTGACCAAGTGTTCCAAACTGGACTCCAGACTAGTCAACTCATGGTAGTGGGTCGCAAAGAGGGTTTTGGCTCCGATATGTTCATGAATGTATTCGATGATGGACTGGGCAAGAGCCATTCCGTCATAAGTTGCAGTTCCACGTCCCAATTCATCAAAGAGAATCAAGGAATCCTTGGTCGCATGCGAAATGGCATTGTTGGCCTCCATCATCTC
>CAJPRB010000111.1:0-5610 GCA_905372925.1 uncultured Streptococcus sp. | reverse complement strand
AAACTGCCTTAGAAACTCAATTACAAAGACTTGAGAAGCAAAAAGAAGGACTTGGAATTTTGAAACAAAGCTTAGAAAAAAATACCGATCTTTTTTCTGGTGAGGATGAGTTTGGCTACTATAATACCTTTATGAATTTTACTAAACAAGCTCATGATATTGAACTAGGTATCTCAAAGACTAACACTGAGGTTGCAAATCAAGCCAATCTTGCCAATAGCAGTTCATCAGCTATTGAACAAGAAATCACAAGAGTTCAACAACAAATTGGAGAATACCAGGAGCTGAGAGATGCTATCATAAACAAAAGAGCACGCTTACCGACTGGCAATCCACACCAGTCAATTTTGAATCGTTATCTTGTAGCCTCTCAAGAACAAACACAAGAAACTGCAGATGAGCCATTTTTATCTCAAATCAATCAAAGTATTGCAAATCTTGAATCATCTATCGCAAGTCTCAAAATTCAGCAAGCTGGTATCGGAAGTGTAGCAACTTATGATAATAGTTTAGCAACCAAAATTGAAGTACTCCGCACTCAGTTTTTACAGACAGCTTCTCAGCAACAACTAACCGTGGAGAATCAATTAACAGAATTAAAAGTACAACTAGATCAAGCGACACAGCGCTTGGAAAACAATACCTTAACCGCTCCAAGTAAAGGTATCGTTCATCTGAACAGCGAATTTGAAGGTAAAAATAGAATTCCAACTGGTACAGAAATTGCTCAAATATTCCCTATTATAACAGATACAAGAGAAGTACTAATCACTTACTACGTATCATCTGACCATCTCCCCTTACTAGATAAAGGACAAACTGTAAGATTAAAACTTGAGAAGATTGGAAATCACGGCATTACCATCATCGGTCAACTTCAGAGCATTGATCAAACTCCCACCAGAACAGAGCAAGGCAATCTCTTTAAATTAACCGCTCTTGCAAAACTATCTAATGAGGATAGTAAACTCATCCAATATGGCCTACAAGGTCGCGTCACTAGTGTAACTGCAAAGAAAACATATTTTGATTATTTCAAAGATAAAATTTTAACACATTCTGATTAATTTTCAGATAACACTCTAGAACTATTTATTATCTTATCAAAAAGGAGAATCGTAACATGGATAAGAATCAAAACATAACTTCATTTCAAGAACTAACAACTACTGAACTCAACCAGATTACAGGTGGAGGATGGTGGGAAAATTTCTTATATAGCGTTAATAGATATTCTCATAACATCACACAAGGACTTCATCAGCCAATACAACTATAAAAAAATAAGATCGAGATACAAGAACTCTCGGTCTTATTTTCATCATTCTGTATGCATCATAGTAAGTATCTGACGAAAGACTTGATTTTGACAGATAGTATTGAGACTAGCATTGGGATAACTTTCCACTATCTTCATAACGGTATAAAGACCAACTCCTCTCTCCTCCCCTTTAGAACTAACTCCAAAAGAGAAGATTTCAGAAACATCTATGTCCTCTTCTTTGATGGAGTTTTCAATGATAAAGGTCTCCTGTGCCCCATTTTTAAAAAGGGCGATTGAAACATGAGGTTGACTGGCCTCTTCACTAGCTTCAATAGCATTGTCACAAAGGATAGACACAATGGTTAGAAAATCAAGTAGGCTCATCCCCTCAACTTGAATCTCCTCAGGAACCTCGACATTAAAGACAATATCCTTTTCTCTGGCTTTTATAAATTTTCCTGCGAGGAGACTTTTGAGGGCACGGTCCCGAATATTCACCAATCGGCCCAGGTCATATTTGTTGTCCTGCAATTTTTCACTAGAATCCTTCAAGACGGAGTCGTAGATCTCTTTTATCTGCTCCATATCCTCCTCTTCAATGCCTAGGCTTAAGCTGGTCAAGAGGTTGGCATAATCATGACGAAAGCTCCGAACTTCCTTATAAAGCTCCTCTATATGCCGACTATAGCGTTCCATATCTCTATAGCGCAGGGCCTGCTCTTGGTTCAGTTTCTCCTGAAGTTTTTCCTTCAAATAGGTATCCAGCTTCTTGATAACCCCCATAAAAAAGAGCATGTAAAACACTAGGATCAGATGGCGAACAGTCTTTGATTGAATGCTTTGTTCATATTCAAAGAAAGACAGAGTTTCCATAACTAGATAGTAGGTTCCCATTATCCAGTTAATTTTAGTCAGGGACTTTTGAAAACCTTTATCTAGAATCTCCCTTCTCAAACTAGTAAAATCATAGTCCAACCATTTCAAAAAGACTAGAGAAATGAAGAAATTGAAAATTATTATACATAACCCAGTAAGTGAGTAGCCATCATATACTTGCCCTTGTCCCAAAAATGGAAGCACAAAATAGGAGACTCCTCTATAAAAGAGATTCACCAATATCATTGGAAAGAGACCATAAAAGAAAAGAAGTTTTTTAGGAAGCCCTCTTAACAATAAGAAAGATAACCCTATGCCAAACAAAGGTTCTATAAAATATGACAAATATTCACTCACAGCTAAAAATTTAAAAGTCGCAAAAATGGCCCCTAGGAGAAATTTCAGAAGAAAGGCCTTAAAAATCCTCTCGAAAGTGAGACCAATTCCATCTACCTTAAAGAAAATGACAATTTCTAGCCCATTAGTAATAAGTGTATACAATAATATCAAAGCAATATTCATAAATTCTCCTAGCTCAATGCAAATTATTGATAGCCTCAGACACTTCCCTAACCTTATAACGCGCGATTAGACAACTTCCACCATTGGCAAAGAAAAGCAGTTTTTCTTTCTTATCCAAATGCACTACATTGGCTGGATTGATGAGAAAAGAACGATGACACTGCAAGAGACGAGGCTCCTGCTTGAGAACCTCCTCTAGACTCGCCGTAAATTCCAGTCTATCCGTCTTGGTATAGAGAATAACACGATGGGCTCTAGGAGACGTTTCGAGATAGTAAACCTCTTTAAAAGGATACTGGAATTGAGCAAATTTTGATTTAAAGTAAAAGCAATCTTCCGCCAGGCTTTTGCTGTCTTGACTATCGGCATAGAGAAGAGCTGTCTCGATACGAGACTCAAACTCCTCCGCCGACAAGGACTTATCAATGTAGTCCAAAGCAGACACTTGGTAGCGAAAGGACAGGGGCATAAACTCCGAGTGAGTCGTCACAAAGACGATCAGGGCATAAGGATCTCTATCCCGAATCTTTCTTGCCACTTCTAGGCCTTTCATCTCCTCATTTCGAATCTCAATGTCCAAAAAGAATAGCTGATGTGCTCCCTTCTCATGCATCTCTGCCAGCAGTTGGTCTGGCTTGCCAAAGACTTCAAAAGAGCTGGGAATGATATGATGTTCTTTCAAGAGTTTCTCAATCGTCGTTTCAATCCTAGTCTGTTGGGAGAAATCATCTTCTAAAACAAATATTCTCATCTTCTTACTCTCCTTGTTTCAACCATCTTTGGCGAATATCTCTATAGCGACGTCTGGCATACTGAACAGCATATCGACCTTCTTCTCCAAGAAAAAGAGTCTTTCTTTGGATATCCATGGATTTTAGCCGTTCAAGGTTAACCAGACAATTTCGATGACATCTCGTCAAGGTTTCTCCATATTGTTTCTCAAGATTGCTTAAATTTTGAAATAGATCAAAGCTAGCGTTTTCTGTAACAATCTGCACGGTATGGGCTTTGCTTGGATGCGTTTGGATATAGTAGATATCCTCTATGTTTAATTTGAAAATTTCTTTCTCTTTTTGGATGATAATGTAGTTCATGGATAAAACCTCCTAAAAAGAGGATAGCATAAATCTAGAAACTATTTTTCACCAAATCCTAAACGGTTCTCAAAAATTCCTAAAGTGTCGAATCATTCGCAAAATGGCTATGATAATCTTACAATTATTTTATCATAAAATCCTGCAATAACCATTCAGGAAATTTCAATGACAATTAAAGATTTGAAGCTGAAAAAGGAGATAAAAGTGATAAGCTATGATTATAGAAAGACAATCACTTGAAACAACTTTAGAACCATCACAAAGGAGGCATTCTCATGACGGATACAGACCCTATCAAAACAGCTCAGACTTTAATTACTGATTTAAATAAAGCTTACCAAGCATGCAAACAGGCAACAGCTGACGACGTCCGCTTTCAGGAGCAGCTGGACAATATCCTTGACTTTCTCTCTAAAACTGAGACAGTGGATAATCGATTCTTGATTGAGCTGGAAAAATTTTACCAGACTTCCAGTCTTCTCCTGGGTCTCAGCGCTCTCAATCCAGATGCTCCCACTCGCGCCGCTTGGCGAGCCTATGACCGTTTTCACTTTGACCAAGTCAAAACCAAGTTGAGTCTCTACGGTCCAACCATTATCTTGTAATACTCTTCGAAAATCTCTTCAAACCACGTTAGCCTTAAAACTAGGGTTTGAGTAACCTGCGGCTAGCTTTTTAGTTTAATTTTTGATGTTCATTGAATATACGTAAATAAAATAAGTTGAGTGAACTTGTACTCAACTTATTTTTTTATCTAATCTTATAAGTTTTAGTTCTGCATCTGACGTTTCACCTGATAAGGCAGGTACAAGACTTGTAAAACTAAACCAGCACCCAGCAAGGCTAGGAGGGCCTGTTTTTCTTGGAAAGTCACAAGGCCGACTACTAATTCCACTATCAAGACAAAACTGGTCAATCCTCTGACTACAGCCTGCAACCCTCTTTCCTTTTGTCCCTTGTCTAGTGGGAAGAGCTGGGTCAAGTATTGGTAATCAAAGGCGTGATAGAGGGCTAGCAATTGGAAGAGCAAGAGGTAGTTAAATAGAACCACCACTGCCGTCGCAATCCAAGCTTGCTCGATAAAGACTAGTGCTAACAAGGATAGGAGCAGGAGGCGCAAACTGAGGGCAAAGAGGTCTCCATTTCGCAAGTAAGAACGAAGATAGAGATTTTGCCAAATTTTTCCCGGCACTTTCTGAACTGCTTTAAGGATAAAATCCAGATAAGCGCGACGTTTGACACTATTTGAAACGCCTTTGACCTGAGTAAAGAGAGCAAAGAAACGAAGCAAGACTTGCTTGCGCTTGCTTTCTTGGGCGATAACATAGTCCCAGTCAATTCCAGTTTCAGTGAAAAATTTACTGGCTTTTTGACGAAAGACTAAGTACTTCGCTGCTCCCAGTAAAAGTACATAGATGAGAAAAACTGGCAAGCCATAACCCATGGCTAAAAACAAGGGTGCAAATAAAAGCAAGAAAAGGCTTTGGACAAAGAGCCAAAAGACCAGTGAGCGCACTGTCTGCCCTTTGAGGTAGGACTTAACCTCCTCTTCACTGACTAAGAGAAAGAGCTTGTCAGGTCCTTCCATGTAGGTCGCGATTCCTCCCCAAAGCAAAAGCAAAACAGAGGTAATACCTACAAACAAAAGGATAGGCCAGTGATTTTCAGGAAAATTTTGCAAAAGTTGACTATACTGGTAGGCTAGAAAACCGATGAGAACCAGCAGGAACAAGACAAAGTGGTCATTTAGAACATAACGCAGATAACCGACACACTCCTTACGAAAAGCCTGCTTTCGCTTTAAAAATAAGTCTTTCATAGCTCCTCCTCTTTGGTCAGAGCCAAGTAAAT
>CAJPRB010000110.1:0-5632 GCA_905372925.1 uncultured Streptococcus sp. | reverse complement strand
GGAGCTTGGTACTCTTACAAGGGTGAAAAAATCGGGCAAGGATCTGAAAATGCTAAGAAATACTTGGCGGATCATCCAGAAATCTTTGATGCCATTGACCATCAAGTTCGTGTTCAATATGGTTTGATTGAAGATGAAGAAGGGACAACCCCTACTTCTGTCGCAGAAGATCTAGCACCTAACCAAGAAGTAACACTTGACCTAGGCGATGGACTTGAAATCGAAATTGAAGAATAACATAAAAAGTAGCAGATAGGAACTGCTACTTTTTATGTTTATTTCAGATGAAAGAACTAATGATCACTAAAACGACGATATTCGATGTGAAAGTCAAAATAATGTTCATCCTGTAACTTTTGGAAGATGTCGCGATAGGCTTCTTCGTCAAAATGGTCGCCACGGTAGAGGATTTCAAAACTCAAATCATCGTACTCTAGGAAAGCATTGGCTGTTTTAAAGCCATTTTGGCGATAGAAATCCATGCGAGCCTTTCTCTGCTCCAAGTTATCGCATTCTTCATCCAAGCGCTCGACTTCCAGCAACATAGTTCGCTGGTAAAAATCTGTCAGCTTTTCGATGATTTCTTTTCCATACCCGTGGCTCCTCAAGTGGGGCATGATGGCAAAAAAACTGATATAGAAGGCCTTTGGATTGGAGATGGCAAAAGCAAAGCCAACAAACTCTTCTTGGTTATAAAAGGCAAAAAAGTGCGCGTCATCTCGGTCCTGATAGCGTAAGAACTCTGACAGAGAAACTCGTTCTTCCTCGGGGAATGCTTCCTTGTTTAGCTTTTCAACTTTATCAAGATCTGGAAACACATCGGTTATTAATTGACTGGTCAAACTCATAAATGACCTCCTTTCCTTGATTATAGCAAATTGTCTCTCTGTAAGCAATTGATTGCAAACTTAGTGACAGAGCCTTGTCGCTCCTTTAGAAAGCTGATATAATAGCTTTATGAATAAGAAACGATCCGTGGACTTGATACATGGTCCTATTCTTCCTGCGCTGTTAAGCTTTGCCTTTCCAATCTTGCTGTCTAATATCTTTCAGCAACTCTATAATACAGCTGACGTCTTGATTGTTGGGCGATTTCTTGGTCAAGATTCCTTGGCTGCAGCGGGGGCAACAACTGCCATTTTTGACTTGATTATAGGTTTTACGCTTGGTGTTGGCAATGGCATGGGGATCGTTATTGCCCGCTATTATGGGGCTCGGAATTTCACCAAAATCAAGGAAGCAGTAGCAGCAACTTGGATTTTAGGTGCTCTTTTGAGCATTGTGGTCATGCTGATGGGATTTGTCGGTCTGTATCCTCTCTTGCAATACTTAGATACTCCTGCAGAAATCCTTCCTCAATCCTATCAATATATTTCTATGATTGTGACCTGTGTAGGCGTCAGCTTTGCCTATAATCTCTTTGCAGGCTTGTTGCGGTCCATTGGTGACAGTCTAGCAGCTCTTAGATTTCTGATTTTTTCTGCCTTGGTCAATGTGGTTCTGGATTTGTATTTCATTACGCAACTGCATCTGGGAGTTCAATCTGCGGGCCTTGCGACTATTATCTCACAAGGGTTATCAGCGGTTCTTTGCTTTTATTATATCCGCAAGAGCGTTCCAGAACTCTTGCCACAGTTTAAGCATTTCAAATGGAACAAGAGCTTGTACGCGGATCTCTTGGAGCAAGGTTTGGCTATGGGTTTGATGAGTTCCATTGTGTCTATCGGTAGTGTGATTTTACAATCTTCGGTCAATACCTTTGGAGCCGTGATTATTAGTGCTCAAACAGCGGCTCGACGCATTATGGCTTTTGCTCTCCTTCCAATGACGGCTATTTCTTCTGCCATGACGACTTTTGCTTCTCAGAATCTTGGGGCTAAGCGACCAGACCGCATTGTTCAAGGGCTTGGTATTGGGAGTCGTTTGAGCATGTTCTGGGCAGGTTTTGTTTGTGTTTTCCTCTTTTTTACCAGTCCCACCTTGGTTTCCTTCTTGGCCAGTTCGACGGATAGTTACTTGGTAGAAAATGGTAGTCTCTACTTGCAGATCAGTTCAGCCTTTTATCCAATTCTGAGTCTCTTGCTGATTTATCGCAATTGTTTGCAGGGCTTGGGGCAAAAAGTCCTTCCTCTGGTTTCTAGTTTTATCGAATTAATTGGGGAAATCGCTTTCGTGGTCTTGATTATCCCTTGGGCAGGGTATACGGGGGTTTTCCTCTGTGAACCTCTTATCTGGGTTGCTATGACCACCCAACTGTACTTTTCACTTTTCCGCCATCCCCTGATAAAAGAAGGCAAGGCAATCTTGGCAGTCAAAGGACAATCCTAGCTGGATTTGCTGAACAAAATCCATTTCCTCTAGTGAAAATCGAAAAAACTTGTGTTATAATAAGAAAGATTAAAATGTGAAAAAAGGAGATTCCTAATGGGACGTAAATGGGCCAATATCGTAGCCAAGAAAACGGCTAAAGATGGAGCTAACTCTAAAGTATATGCAAAATTTGGTGTAGAAATCTATGTAGCAGCTAAAAAAGGTGATCCAGACCCAGAATCAAACACTGCTTTGAAATTCGTTATCGATCGTGCTAAACAAGCCCAAGTGCCAAAACACGTTATCGATAAAGCGATTGATAAAGCAAAAGGAAATACAGACGAAACCTTTACAGAAGGACGTTATGAAGGCTTTGGACCAAACGGGTCAATGTTAATCGTTGATACCTTGACGTCAAACGTCAACCGTACAGCAGCTAACGTTCGTGCTGCTTTTGGCAAAAATGGCGGAAATATGGGTGCTTCTGGTTCAGTTTCTTACCTCTTTGACAACAAGGGTGTTATCGTATTTGCTGGTGAAGATGCGGATGCCATCTTTGAACTCTTGCTCGAAGCAGATGTGGATGTGGATGATGTCGAAGCAGAAGATGGAACAATCACTGTTTACACAGCTCCAACTGACCTTCATAAGGCTATCGTTGCCCTTCGTGAGTCAGGTATCCAAGAATTCCAAGTTACCGAATTGGAAATGATTCCTCAGTCAGAAGTGGAATTGTCAGGGGATGACCTTGAAACCTTTGAAAAACTTTACGGTGTCCTTGAAGACGACGAAGACGTACAAAAGATCTACACAAACGTAGATGGATTCTAATAAAAAAGCGAACAGTTTTACTAGCTGTTCGTTTTTTTGATATTCGAACTTAGACTCTGGTTTCAGAATCGTTTTGTTGCTTGCTTTTTTCTAGACCTAGACCGACTGCATGTTTTTGGACGAGCAGGAGCTGTCCATTGTCCTGTTTTGCAAAAGTTAAGGTAACAGTCTTGATTTTGTCACCAATGGAGATATAGGTGATTTTTCTCGTATCATAACCTCCGATAGTGGAGTCAAACTCAGAGTCTGGTAGTCCGTGTTTTTTGATAATATCCTTGTAGTTGGTACCACCTTTTCCTTTGTTGTCAAGGTCACCTTCGATTAAGGCGTCGAACTGTTCTCGGGTCCAGGTGAAGGTATCTTCTTTCTCCTCATCTGGGATGGAATAGGTGCTATCATCTGTCAAGTCGCTCTCTTCTTCGCGTTCCATTGAGGAACTTGCCTCTCTATAGGAACGGTTAAACTCTCTGATAAAATCTTTGTAGACATTAGCGTACAGTATCTGGGTCGTAAAGAAAAGTACAACAGAAGCAACTGCGAGAGATGTCCCGATAATGGCCATTGTTTTCCGTTTTTTGAGATTGGCAATAAGTCCGATAATACCTAAGATCAACGCGACAATAGCGATGAAAAACGATAGATAGTTAATAAACGGGATCCAGGACCCTAAAAGTGCGATGGCTCCAAAAATGGTTGCCAAAATCCCTAAAACTTTCTGTTCCTCTGGTTTCATTTGAAAGCTCTCTCCCTTCCTTGTGTGAATGGATATCAGTCCACAGTAGTTAGTGTTTATTATAGAGAAAATATCTGCTAATGTCAATTCAGACCAAGATAGTTCTCAAGGAAACTTTTTTCTTGACATATTCTCTGTAAGTGATAAAATAGTTCTCACGGAAACTGAATTAGTTCTCCAGAGAACTATATAAAATCATGAGAAGGGAGCAATCATGGACAAACCGATGTTGATTTTTAAGCGTTTTGGGCATCAGGTCCACCTGATGGTGCAGAAAGAAGCTAAGCGATGTGGCATTGAATTTATGGGTGGACCGCAAGGGCAGGTCCTGAGATTTTTAGATCGTCGTGAGCATGATCAAGAATTAACACTTATCAAGGATATTGAACAAGAACTCAATATTACTAAGTCTGTGGCAAGTAACTTGGTCAAGCGTATGTTACAAAATGGTTTGGTCGAGTTAGAGGCCAGTCCAAGTGATAAACGGGCAAAATTTGTTCGCTTGACGGATAAATCGCGTTCGCAGATGCAAGAAGTTAAGGCGTTTTTTGATCGGATCGATCAGATTCTGCTAGAGGGTGTTTCAAAGTCAGACTTGGCAATATTTGAAAAAGTTCTCGGTCAGTTGCAAAAAAATGTTGAGAAGATAGGAGGAGAAGATGAAGAAACTCGCTAAACGTATTACAGGAAAAGAGTGGGGGATGATTGTCCTTACGATTCTTTTCACTTGTTTCTCGGTCTATCTCGAGTTAGAAGTGCCGACCTATATTTCGCAAATTACAGAATTACTGGGAACGTCTGGAACGCAGTTGGGTGAACTCTGGTCACCAGCTGCGAAGATGATTGGTTTGTCTTTATTGGCTTTCTTTTCATCTGTTATGGTTGGTTTCTTTGCCGCTCGTGTTGCAGCATCCTCTACAACCCATCTACGTAGAGACGTATTTCATCGTGTTTTAGATTTTTCGCAGACAGAGATCAAACGTTTTTCAATCCCCAGTCTCTTGACTCGGACGACCAATGATATTACCCAGGTACAGATGCTCTTTACCATGGGCTTGCAAGTGGTCACTCGTGGGCCAATCATGGCTATCTGGGCCATTGGAAAAATCCTTGGGAAATCGGAATACTGGCTCTGGGCAGTAGTAATCGCTGTTATCGTCAATGTTTTGATGACAACTGTTCTCCTGACTCTGGCCTTTCCAAAACAATCTGTCATCCAAAAATTGACAGATAAACTCAATAGTATTACTCGTGAAAGTTTGACAGGGATTCGAGTGGTGCGTGCTTATAATGCTGAAGACTAACAAGATCAGAAATTTGAGGAAGCTAATGCTGAAGTCACCCGTCTCAATCTATTTGTCAATCGTTTGATGGCCATTATGAATCCTATTATGATGGCGATTTCGAGTGGCTTGAGTCTAGCTATCTACTGGATTGGAGCCTATATCATCAACGATGCTAGCCTGACAGACCGTCTACCACTCTTTAGTGATATGGTGGTCTTCATGTCTTATGCCATGCAGGTCGTGATGGGCTTCTTGCTCATGAGTGCTCTCTTTTTCGTCCTTCCTCGTACCTTGGTTTCTGCAGGACGTATCAATCAGGTGCTAGACTTGCATTCTTCTATTGAAAGCCCTAGTCATGCACAGACAGCGGACCCTTCAGTTCAAGGGCAAGTGGAATTCTGTGATGTAACTTTCCGCTACTCTAAAAACTCTGAAGCAGTCGTGGAACATGTCACTTTCAAAGCAGAAGCGG
>CAJPRB010000109.1:0-5678 GCA_905372925.1 uncultured Streptococcus sp. | reverse complement strand
CTGTGAACATAGGCGCACGGTGGAGGTTGTTTTGGATAATCTCATGACTGGTACCGTTGGTGTAGGTCAACCAGCATGGCACCTGGTCCTTGACATAGTCCTCATCACGTGAAGTGTAGGAGAAGTGATTTGGCGCTTCATCTCCTGGCTGAATCTCTGTCACATCGTAATTGATAGAGGAAGCCTTGACACGTGGAGGCGTTCCTGTCTTGAAACGACCAATTTCGAGTCCCAGTTCCTTGAGATTGTCAGCAAGGTTAATCGAAGCTAGGCTGTGGTTTGGACCTGACGAATACTTGAGATCTCCGATGATAATTTCCCCACGGAGGGCAGTCCCTGTCGTCACGATAACAGTCTTGGCAGCATACTCTTGATGGGTCGCTGTACGAACACCGACAACCTTGCCATCTTCCACCAAAATCTCATCAATCATGGTTTGACGAAGGGTGAGATTCTCTTGATTTTCAACTGTCTTGCGCATTTCCTTAGAGTAAAGCTCCTTGTCAGCCTGCGCACGAAGAGCACGAACAGCAGGGCCTTTCCCTGTGTTGAGCATCTTCATCTGAATGTAACTCTTGTCAATGGTTTTGGCCATTTCGCCACCGAGGGCATCGACTTCACGCACGACAATCCCCTTAGCAGAGCCACCGATAGAAGGATTGCAAGGCATGAAAGCCAGCATTTCAATGTTGATAGTCGCAAGCAAAACCTTACAGCCCATACGGCTAGCAGCCAAGGAAGCCTCTACCCCAGCGTGTCCCGCACCGATTACAATAATATCGTATTCTTCAGTAAAATTATAAGTCATTTTCTCTCCTATTCCTCAAGATGAATGTGTCGTAGTTGGCCGTCCCAATCTGGTAGGGCTGTTTTTAAAAAAGCTGGGACTAGCTGGATATCCTCAAGCTTATCCAAGTCAATCCACTCACAAGGTTGCGTTTTTTCGTCTTCCTGCATGGTCAATGGAGCATCTTCAAGCAAGTTCACCAGATAATGAAATTCGATGTTGTGATAGGAAACACCGTCTTGTTCAAAACGATTTTCAACCAAGAAAGCTAGCTGCCCAGCTTGAGCTTTGACACCCAGTTCTTCCCTCACTTCACGGACTACCGCTTCTTCCGTGCTTTCATTGACTTGAATCGCACCGCCGATGGTGTAATACTTACCCTTATCTTTGGTGACTAGGAGCTTGCCATTTTGGAGAATCAAGGCTGTCGCCCGAACGCCAAAGACCGTATTTCCTGCTTTTGTCCGAAAGTCTTGTTGAGTCATTTTTATCCTTTCCCTTAAACGACACAAAAACAGTCAAAACTCCAAAGAAGTGCAGGACAAAAAGCCTGCAACATCCATGAGCTTTGACCATCATTTCTATTGCTTTTATTATTGTAGCAAATTGAGAAAATTTGTCAATCTAAATGTACTGACAAACTTGTCCATCGCGGTAGGCATTGTCAATCAAACCGCCACCTAGACACTCTTCGCCATCGTAAAAGACAACTGCCTGGCCTGGTGTGATCGCGCGTTGTGGCTCTGCAAAGATGACTTCTGCCTTGTCTCCTTTGACATGTACTGTCACCTTAGAATCAGGCTGACGGTAGCGGAATTTAACCGTACATTCTAGCGTAAACTCTTCAGGCATCTCACGAGTAAAGTGGACTTGACTGGCTTCTAGGCTTGTTGACATGAGCGAATCATGATAGAAACCTTGGCCGACATAGAGGATATTTTGGCTCAGGTCTTTTCCGACAACGAACCAAGGCGCATTGTCACCGCCGTGTTGGCCACCGATACCAAGTCCGCCACGCTGACCGATTGTATAATACATCAGACCTGCATGCTCACCCATATCGCGTCCATCCACAGTCATCATGCGACCAGGCTGAGCTGGCAGGTAGTTACTGAGGAAGTTTTTAAAGTTCTTTTCTCCGATAAAGCAAATCCCTGTCGAGTCTTTCTTCTTAGCAGTCGCAAGGCCTGCTTCTTCTGCTAGTTTTCGTACTTCAGGCTTTTCCAAATGCCCCAGTGGGAACATGGTTTTTTGGAGTTGTTCTTGCGAAAGTTGACTGAGGAAATAGGTCTGGTCCTTGCCATTGTCCACGCCACGAAGCATGTGAACAATGCCATCCTCATCACGCGCCACTCGAGCATAATGCCCCGTCGCTACATAGTCTGCCCCCAAGGTCATGGCATAGTCCAGAAAGGCCTTGAACTTGATTTCCTTGTTACACATAACATCTGGATTAGGCGTACGTCCTGCACGGTATTCCGCTAGGAAATACTCAAAAACGCGGTCCCAATACTCTTTTTCAAAATTGACAGAGTAGTAAGGAATGCCGATCTGGTCTGCCACCGCAGCCACATCCTTGTAATCTTCAGTCGCCGTACAGACGCCGTTTTCATCTGTGTCATCCCAGTTCTTCATGAAGATGCCAATTACATCGTAGCCCTGCTCCTTGAGCAAGAGAGCCGTCACCGACGAATCAACACCACCACTCATCCCCACGACAACACGTGTTTTAGAGTTATCACTCATGGTAAGTCTCCCATCTATTCGTTTATTCATACCCTTTAAAATTCTATTTATTATGACTTTCAATAGAATTTCTTTGAGTATAGTCTTTTCGTTTGCTTTTAGGACTAGGCAACGAGTCGCAGGCATAACTCGAGTTAGGTAAGACGAGTTAACGACGTAATAAAAGATAAACGAAATGACTAGTTCACGATTGAAGGTCGTGTGTGCTTTAACGATTGAAGGTCGCTTGAGCAGTATTCATTATAACACGCTTGGTTGGAGAAGACAAGAAAGAGGCTGATAAATCATCTCAACCTCTCTTTCTTACTTTGCAAACGAATCAATTTTCCCTTTTAAGTTCTTTCTTCGCTTGTTCTATCTGGTATTTCACTTGCTCAAAGCCGGTTCCTCCTAAGGAATTCCGTCTCTGAACAGCAGTTTCTGGACGCAAGTAGATATAAATATCCTCTTCAATCAAGGGATGGTAGACTTGCAACTCCTTCAAATCCCAATCTTGGATATTTTTACCATGCTTGATAGAGTCTAGAACCAATTTTCCTACAATTTCATGCGCTTCTCTAAAAGGGAGGCCTTTTTCAGCCAAATAATCTGCCAGTTCGGTCGCATTCGAAAAATCATTCTCTGTGGATTGCTGCATTTTGGCCTTATTAACCTGCATGCTTGATAGCATACCTGCCAGCACATCCAGAGAATTTAAAATTGTGTCTACTGTATCAAACATGCCTTCCTTGTCCTCTTGCAAATCCTTATTATAGGCCAGAGGCAAAGACTTCATGACGGTTAATAGTCCAAGCAAGTTCCCGTAAACCCGTCCTGACTTTCCTCGAATCAATTCGGCCATATCAGGATTTTTCTTCTGGGGCATGATAGACGAACCCGTTGAAAAGCTATCAGACAAGCTAATGTACTGATACTCAAAACTGCACCAATTGATGATTTCCTCACAAAAACGACTCATATGCATCATCAAAATGCTGGCATTTGATAGAAATTCTAAGATGAAATCACGGTCACTCACTGCGTCCAAGGAATTGGTATAGGGTTGTTGGAAGCCCAATAAATCACTCGATAATTGACGATTGATTGGAAAAGTTGTCCCTGCCAAGGCAGCCGCACCCAGTGGAGATAGATCCGTATGTTTCAAGTTAAATGCAAAGCGTTCGCTGTCCCTTTGGAACATATTGTAATAAGCCATGAGATGGTGGGCAAAACTAATCGGTTGGGCGTGTTGCAAATGAGTATAACCTGGCATGATGGTTTCCACATGTTTTTCAGCCAAATCCAGCAAAACACTGTTCAGATTCGCCAACTTATCCAAGACATGGCCAAGCTGCTCCTTTAGATATAAGTGCATATCCGTTGCGACTTGGTCATTCCGAGAACGAGCCGTGTGTAGTTTCCCAGCCAGAGGACCGATTTTCTCTGTCAGCAACACTTCCATATTCATATGAATATCTTCATTTGCAATATCAAAATGAAGCTCTCCTGCCTCTAAATCTCGCAACAAAGCTTGCAGACCATCTTGGATCTGCTCTGTCTCTTCCAAGCTCAAAATGCCAGTCTGTCCTAGCATTTGAACATGAGCTAGGGAACCCATCAAATCAAATTTTGCCAGCTGGTGGTCAAAGGAAATACTCGCACCGAACTGTTCTACCCAATCTTCCACAGTGCCTTCAAATCGACCACCCCATAATTTTGTATTTTTCGACATATCCTGTCGTCCCTTTCTATCGCGTCACTACTCAACATTTTTTTGAACTTCTGAATAAACCTTAGTCGGAAGCCCCCAAAGCTTGATAAATCCAACAGCCGCATCTTGGTCAAAAGTATCCGCACTGGTATAAGTCGCCAAATTTTCATCGTAAAGAGAATTTGGAGATTTCCGAGCCACTACCTGGGCGTTCCCCTTATAGAGTTTAACTTTTGCAGTTCCATTGACAACTTTCTGTGTCTCCTTGATATAGGCAATCAAAGCCTGAGTTGCTGGGCTAAACCACAAGGCATTATAGATGAGATTGGACAACTCATTTTCGATAATAGGTTTGAAATGAGCCACTTCTCTCACAAGAGTCAAATCTTCAATCTCCTTATGAGCTGCCAATAAAGTCACAGCACCTGGGCACTCATAAATCTCTCTTGACTTAATACCGACTAGGCGATTTTCCACATGGTCAATACGACCGACACCGTGTTTACCTGCAATTTCATTGAGCTTTTGAATCAAATCCGCCACTTTCATCTTCTTACCATTGAGGGAGATGGGCACCCCACAGCTAAACTCAATGTCAATAAATTCTGTACTGTCTGGTGCCTCTTCTGGCGAAGATGTGATTCCAAATGCTTCTTCTGGCGCTTGGTTCCAAGGATTTTCCAAAACGCCACATTCATTTGCACGCCCCCAAAGATTTTGATCGACAGAGTAAGGATTGTCAAGGTCAGCAGGAACTGGGACACCGTTTTCTTTGGCATATTGGATTTCTTCTTCACGAGACCATTTCCACTCACGAACAGGCGCAACTACTTTTAAATTGGGATCCAGAGCTGCAATAGAGACTTCAAACCGAACTTGGTCGTTTCCCTTACCTGTACAACCATGGGCAATTGTGGTTGCCCCTGTCTGATGAGCTATTTCAACTAGTTTTTTTGAGATAAGAGGGCGACTCAGAGCAGATACTAAGGGATACTTCTGTTCATAGTAGGCATGTGCCTGAAGGGCCACTAAAACATAGTCATTAGCAAATTCTTCCTTAACATCAATGACATAAGACTCTACAGCCCCAACCTTGAGAGCTTTATCGTGGATGAATTCCAAATCTTTTCCTTCACCCACATCCATACAAACAGCGATCACATCATAGTCTTTTTTTAACCATGTAATAGCAACTGATGTATCCAATCCACCTGAATAGGCTAAAATAACTTTTTCCTTACTCATTTCTCTTCCTTCTTTCTATTTTTCGATAGAGGCTTTAAAAGCATCATCAATCAATTTGTCCAACTCCCCAGAATCCTTCAACTTCTGGATGGTTTTATCAACCGCCTCTTTCAATTCTTTACTGTCTTTTTTCATCGCAACAGCGTAGGAATCTTCTTTGTCATTGTCAAAATCAAACTCAGCGATGGCTAGGTCTGGATTATTCTCTAC
>CAJPRB010000108.1:0-5732 GCA_905372925.1 uncultured Streptococcus sp. | reverse complement strand
CCTAAGAACCTTGCAAAAATTCAAATAATATTACCTCCTTTATCAACACAATCTCAAATTGTCTCCATTCTTGATAATTTTAACACCCTAACCAACTCTCTTTCTGAGGGACTTCCAAAGGAAATTGAACTAAGACAAAAACAGTATGAATACTGGAGAGAACAATTATTAAACTTTACTAGATAAATTCTTTAATCATTTTGAGATAGGATCTCAATTAAAACAAAAAAGGAAGCATGCTATGGTTGATTATTCAAAAGTACATGAAGTAGTTGCGGAAACAAATGAAGGGATTCTCTTGGCTGAGTATCAACCAGAGTATCGTACGGATAGAGAGTATCAGTCAGAGGCTGATCTAGAAAATCAGTTAATTTCTGATTTGGTGAATCATCTTAATTATGAACGCCTAAATATTCATACACCTGAAGAGCTCTTAGCAAATGCCAAGTTGCAAATAGAAAAACTCAATAAGGTAACATTTACGAATGCTGAGTGGGATCGCTTTGTAGTAGAGTATTTGGATTGTCCCAATGAAGGGTTAGTTGAAAAAACTCGAAAAATTCAAGAGAATTATATCTATGACTTTGTCTTTGATGATGGGCGGATTAAAAATATTTTCATCCTTGATAAGAAAAACATTCACAATAACAGTATGCAGGTCATCAACCAAGTGACTCAGGTGGGGAGCCATACCAATCGTTATGATGTTACTATTTTAGTGAATGGTCTGCCGTTAGTTCAGATTGAATTGAAAAGACGTGGTGTTAGTCTTAAAGAAGCTTTTGAACAAATTCATAGATATAGTAAGGAAAGTTTCAATAGTGAAAATTCTTTATACAAATATATTCAGATTTTTGTGATTTCCAATGGCACTTATACACGCTACTTTGCAAATACGACAGCTCAAAATAAAAATCATTATGAGTTCACCTGTGAGTGGGCGGACTGCAAAAATAAAACAATTCATGACCTCGAGGACTTTACTGTCACTTTCTTAAGTAAGCGAGTCCTCTTAGAAGTTTTGACCAAGTATTGTGTTTTTGATGCTGATAATACCTTGCTCATCATGCGCCCATATCAGATAGCAGCAACTGAGAGTATCTTGCGCAAGATTCATTCTTCCAATGAAATGAAGAACTTTGGCTCTATCAATGCTTGTGGCTATATCTGGCATACGACAGGGTCGGGGAAAACCTTGACCAGCTTTAAGACTGCACGCTTGGCAACAGAGTTGGACTACATTGACAAAGTGATATTCGTCGTTGATAGAAAAGACCTTGACTATCAGACCATGAAGGAGTATCAAAAATTCCAGCCAAATTCAGTCAATGGTAGTAACAATACAAAAGAACTCCAACGAAGTATCGAAGAAAATGATGATCGAATCATTGTCACAACTATTCAAAAGTTAAACAAGTTTATCACAGCAAATCCAAATCATGAAGTCTATGCTAAGAAATGTGTCTTGATTTTTGATGAGTGTCATCGTTCGCAGTTTGGGAAGGCGCAGAAGCGGCTTAAGAAGGCCTTTAAACAGTACGCTTTGTATGGATTTACAGGAACACCGATTTTCCCAGAAAATAGCTTAACGGGTGAAACGACCCAGGAAGTTTTTGGAGAACAACTTCATAATTACGTTATCACAGATGCTATTCGAGATAAAAAAGTATTGAAGTTCAAGGTTGACTATAACTATATCAAGCCTGAAATCAATAAATATAGAGAAGCAGAAAAAGCAGTTGGTCAAGAGCTTGATGAGAAGAAACTCAAAAAGATGGAGAAGGAACTCCTTTTGCATCCAGAACGGATAGCAACCATCACAGAGTACCTGTTGAGAGTTTATAATGACAAAACGCATCGAAATCAACATTATACTCATAAGCAAAAACAACTGTTTGGATTTAATGCCATGCTAGCTGTACAAAGTATTGAAGCTGCTAAGTTATACTATGATGAACTCCAGCGACAACAAGCAACTTTACCAGAAGCTAAACGCTTGAAAGTTGCAACCATCTTTAGCTTCGCACCAAATGAAGAACAGTCAGCTTATGGGGAAATTCAAGATGAAGAGCTCGAACCGCAAGATACAGCCATGCCACAATCTTCTAAAGAATTTCTGGAAAAAGCGATTGGTGACTATAATCACATGTTCAAGACTAACTTCTCAACTGATGGGAAAGAGTTTCAAAATTACTATCGTGACCTTTCTAAGAGAGTTAAGTCTAAAGAAGTGGATTTGCTGATTGTAGTGGGTATGTTCTTGACTGGATTTGATGCTCCAACCATGAATACTCTCTTTGTCGATAAAAACCTTCGTTATCATGGTTTGATTCAAGCATTCTCGAGAACCAATCGAATTTTTAACAAGGTTAAACCTTTTGGGAATATTGTTTGTTTCCGTGATTTAGAAAAGGCTACGCAAGAAGCTATTAAAGTTTTTGGGGATACAAACAAACTTGAAATCATCTTAGAAAAAAGCTTTAGCGAATACATGGATGGTTTTGTCGATCAGGTAACAGGTATCGAGGTAAAAGGCTATACAGCAGTCTGTCAGGAAATTCTTGAGAAATTCCCAAATCCGCAAGAAATTGAAACAGAACATGAGAAAAAAGAGTTTGTTAAGTTGTTTGGCGAGTTGTTGAAACTTGATAATGTTCTTCGGAATTATGACGAATTCCAAGAAATCGACAAACCTATTTCTGAAGGTTATCTTCAGGATTTAAGAAGCGCCTATGTGGAAATTCGAGATGAATTCTTAAATCTGAAAAACTATGAAAAGACCAAAGATTTAGAGATTGACCTTTCAGATGTTGAATTTGAAATTGAACTCTTAAAAACAGATGAGATCAACCTAGACTATATTCTGGCATTGATTGTTGAAAAATCGAAGAATTCTGAGTCTAAAGAAGTAATGAAAGCAGAAGTTAGTCGTGTGATTCGTTCTAGTATCGATATTCGTGCCAAAGAAGAGTTGGTTATTGGATTTATCAATGACACCGATTTGCAAAAATTGAAAGATCATGATGGGATTATCAATGCTTTCTACGAATATGGTAAGGAGCGCAAGAAAATCGCAATCCATGATCTAGCTGAGTCTGAGAAACTTGTAGCTGATTACCAATTATTCATAGACAAATCAATTCAACGAGGTTATGCTGAAAATAGTGGGACTGATTTGGATTCGATTATTCCGCCAACTTCTCGTCGACAGGGAGCGCGTGAACGGAAAAAGCAAGAAGTTTTACGTAAGATTCAGTTGTTAGTAGAGACATATTCAGGTATTTAAGGGGTTGTCGAACAAGGTTTATTAGAAAAATCAGGAACTACAAAAAACACTCTTTATTCGCTCATTTTTAAGGTACAACTTTGTTTCCATATTTCCTGGAAACTGATAGAAAAAAGGAGAAAGATGGAAACTAACCAAAAATCCCAATGCCAACAACTCTGGGCTAGAAATAAATACTTCGTTTTGAGCCATTCCAGCAATATTTACAATGAGATTCGCCAATACTTGAAGAATGAACAAGTGGAGCTGAGTCAGGTTCAAGAGATGATTGATCGTGCCTGTCAAATCCCAGAGCATAGGGGTCAGGTTTGCAATGCCTTTCAGCATATTTGGGGTTATTTCAAAAAGAAAGCGACAGATGCCGAGCGTAAGGACTATATGCTCTTGCTGGATCGCTACCGCTTTGCTCAGGCTTCCAAGGAAGACTTGATTGCTAAGACTCGAGACTTGCTTGATCGCTATCCCAATACCTACTTGCAACATTCGACTTTACTGAAAGGAGACACCTATGAGACTTTGGCATGAGGCTTTGATTTCACAACTTCCCCGTCAGCAGCTTTTGGGGCAACACCGAGAGTGCTGTGCCCTTCGTGGCAATGGCTGGGGCAGAAAGCATGCGACGGTGGACTATGTCTTTACCCACTCGCCCTATCGTCTCTATGCCTATCATCGCTTGATCATGGAGGAGATGGCTGACCGTGGCTACAATGTCAGTCCAGAGTGGTTGGACAAGAACTACCGTGGTAAGACTTGCTCTTCTTATGAAGACTTACCTGAGGAAAAGTTGAACAATCCTATCTATTGTGAGCATGATGCAGCCTACTACGAGGAGTGCATGGCTAATCTCCGAGAGAAAGGCATTGAGCTGGAGTAAGAGTTAGAATTATCTCTACATTATAGCTCTTTTCGTTATTTTTTCGAATAATAAAGATGAGACCTTTAGAGTTTTTCTAAGGTCTTGTTTTATGAGTGTTAGGATAATTTTTGTGTTCTAATTAAAAAGCCAAGGGCGAACGAAGTGAGCTTTTAGAGGATATTTCCCGCTATAGTGGTATTCTAGATAATAATAAATTATTATCTAGAACGGGATTTTTGAGACATTTTGGCTCAAAAATTAGGGATGAAATTACGAAGTAATTTGCTCCCGTCCGCACTTTTTAAGGGAAATATCAAAGTTACCAAAGGATAACTAACTTATAGTCTTTTCTAATAGCAAGCCATAGTCACTGATGAGAATCATCAATAGCTCGTTTGAGCATTCCAACTAAAATACAGCCACAAGACAAGCTATACAAAGGATTTGAGACACTGGTCTCAAGTCCTTTTCTTTTGTTTAAAAGAGAGATATAGTTTCAAACTATATCAAAGCCTAATTATTTACAATTATACAGACAGTTTCTTTTCTGTTAAGATAGTTTCAACAACAAATTTTGGAGGACACATCATGTCAACTACGATCATCGGTTTCCCTCGTTTGGGCGAATTCCGCGAATTAAAATTTACAACTGAAAAATACTTTAGAAAAGAAATCTCAGAAGAAGAACTCCTTGCAGCAGCAAAAGAATTGCGCGCAAAACACTGGAATATTGTCAAAGAAAAAGGCATCACTGAAATCCCATCAAATGACTTTTCTCACTATGACAACTTCCTAGATGCAGCCTTCCTCTTCAATGTGGTGCCAGCTTCTGTTCAAAACTTGGACTTGTCTGACCTTGAGCGCTACTTTGCTTTGGCGCGTGGTTACCAAGGTGAAAAAGGGGACGTTCGTGCCCTTCCGATGAAGAAATGGTTCAACACCAACTACCACTACATCGTTCCTAAGTTTGAAAAAGACACTCAAGTCAAACTTGCAGGTCACAAGATTTTTGATGAGTTCCAAGAAGCCAAAGAACTTGGTCTCAACACTCGTCCAGTCCTTGTAGGGCCATTCACTTTCCTTCAATTGTCAGACTTTGAAGAAGGCGTGAAAGCAGAAGACTTCGTAGATAGCTTTGTAGCTGCCTACCAAGAAGTCTTTGCTAAATTGGCTGAACTTGGTGCAACTCGTATCCAACTCGACGAAGCTGCTCTTGTCAAAGACTTGACTGCCGAAGAAAAAGCTCTCTTCTTGAACCTCTACAACAAACTCTTGGCTGATAAAAAAGGTCTTGAAGTCTTGCTTCAAACTTACTTCGGAGACGTTCGTGACGTCTACTCTGACCTTGTGAACTTGCCAGTAGATGCCATCGGTCTTGACTTCGTTGAAGGTAAGAAAACTCTTGAACTTGTTAAAGGTGGTTTCCCAGCTGATAAGACTCTTTATGCAGGTATTGTCAATGGTAAAAACATCTGGCGTAACAACTACGAAAAGAGCTTGGCTATTCTTGAGCAAATCCCAGCTGAAAACATCGTATTGACAAGCTCATGCTCACTTCTTCATGTGCCATTTACAACAGCTAACGAAGAA
>CAJPRB010000107.1:0-5826 GCA_905372925.1 uncultured Streptococcus sp. | reverse complement strand
TAGCGATTTTTCTTGAGGTTTTCACTACTTGCAATTAGTAATTGCGCTCCCTCTTCAGTTGCTTGGTTTAAACTTTGTCTTTCTTCGTCTGTCAAAAGACTGGTGTTTTGCGCGATTTTTGGTAAATGATCCTGAGTCAGCCCGATGGCGTAGACAAAGTCAGCTGTCAGAGGGGCAATCAGATCGTAACTCTGCACCAGAACGGTGTCCACTGTCGCTGGAATGGTGCGATACTGGGACAAACTCATTCCAGAATGGAGCAAGGATAGGAAATCTTCCAGGCTAACTTGTGAACCAGCAAAAACGGTTGCAAATTGTTCTAAAACATGGCAGAAAGCCTTCCAAACTTCGGCTTGTCTTTCCTGTTCTAGAGTTTCCATAGTAGCTGTCAATTCTTGCATCTGCTTGCTTAAAGCAGCATTTTTTAGAAAAGTATTCCACTTTTGCAAGAGATTTTCAGTCTTTTGCTTCCGACTGGCAAATAAGGTTTCAAGTGGCGCCAAAACGCGCAGACGAAGAGAATTTAAACGCTCTAAATCAAATTTTCCATGGTGGGATTTGGTAAAGATCTGCTGAAAAGCTGGCAAGCCATTGATGCCAAGATAGCGGAGATATTGCTCAAAAGCATCAATATCCGCCTGGCTAAGGTCAGTATACAGACCAGTTCTGAGGAGATTAATCAAATCCTCCTGACGAAAACGGTAGCGTTTCAAACGCAAAATAGATTCGACATACTGAGTCAAAGGGTGGTGAGCCATGGATTCACTTCTACCTAGATAGAAATGAATCTGGTACTGGTCAAAAATAGTTTTCAGTGATAGCTGGTAAGAAGCCACATCCCCCAGCAAAATACGGAAATTCTTGTAACTCAGATCTGGATGGTCATGTAATTTCTGACGAATGCTACGGGCTACTAATTCCAACTCCTCTTTTTGCGTCAAGCAGGACCAGATTTGCAGATTTTCATGGTCCTTCTCATCGACATCTAAAGCGAGTTCTGAGAAGTCATAAGAAGACTCCAGCAAACGAGAAGCCTTGTCAAAACTATCCATTTTCTCATGGATCTGAGAACGATCCTGAGCAGGCGTTTGGTATTTTGCCCCCAAATGATGAAGAAATTCCACACTGGCTTGGTAGAGATTACCTTCAGTGAACGGACTAGTATAGGCTTTCTTGCTTGCATAGGCCCCAATAACAATCTCGGCACCTTTGCGATGGAGTAGATCCACTACACGCTCTTCCTCGGCAGAAAAACGGGTAAATCCGTCAATAACCAAGGCAATCTGACTAAAATCACTACTTACCTTGTCATTCTCAATAGCCTCAATCAAATGGGACAACTGACTTCCCTGAGCCAACTGACCTTGATTGAGATAGGCTGTTACTTTCTCAAAAATCAGGAGTAAATCTGCTCGTTTATCCTCATCTGTCAAACTTTCCAAGTCCAAAAAGCTCATCTGAGCAGTCGTCATCTCATGATAAAGTTCAATCAACTGCTGGATAAATTGAGGGTCCTGCTTAATCGCACCATAAACACGCAAGTCCTTGGGATCAAGTTCCGCAAGGCATTTATAAAAGGCCATCCCAAGACCGATGTCATCAAGACTGGTCTTAGCTGGCAAGTCATTCAAGACCAGGTAACGAGCCATCTGAGCAAAACGCGTGACAGTAATCGCAAAAGAAGCCTGCTGGGACAAGCATTCCAGCACGGCGCGTTCCTTTTCAAATGAAAGAGAGTTGGGTGCGATGTAGAAAACACGCTTGCCTGCAGCAACTAGCTCTTCTGCCTCTCTGGTTAGAATTTCAGTCAAAGAAGTCCGAATATCAGTATAAAGTAATTTCATCTCAGCCTCGTTTGCTTTATCAAAGTTTCTTACTCTATTATAGCAAAGTTCGCTTCACAGTCCAAATCCAAAATTCTAGTTGACAATCATTTAATTAGCAAATCAATCATCCTTCATCATCCACTTTCATATGCTGAAAGATATGGAGGAAAAAGTCTTTGGAAATTTCAAAATGCCCATAACGAAGTCGAGAAGTATAGTCTTTCCATTCAGGATGTTGTCTGGCTATTTCTATGGAACAATCTTTGACTGGTTGATAATACTCGACATTTCTTCTAAAGGGAAAGAATCCTTCAAATTGCTCTACTTGATAGGCTTTGTCATCTATAATTTTACCTACGGCCACAAAAGCCTGTAACTTATCTTGACCGTTCATATCGTATTTCGGACTATAGTATAAAAGATAGTCACCTTTTTTCATACGGTTTAAGGGGCCACCCTTTCCATGACAGACCTGACAAAAATTTCCTTCAATTCCTCTTAAAACATGGTTTTTCGAAACAACTCCAACCCAATATTTAGGCATTTTTATCCTCCAACTCTACTAAAAAGCGATTAAAACTTTCTCTATCGTTAGAAAGTTTTTCAAAAAATTCTTCATCAATCCCTTCTACTAAGGGTAAAGCTTGATTGACCTTCTCTGCGCCAGACTTCGTCACTGAGACCAGTTTTGCCCGACTATCCTTTGGATGTTGATCACGTCTAATGTAGTCCTTCTTCTCCAGTAGCCTAACAATCTGGGAAACCGTCATGACATCTATACCGGTGAACCGAGCGATATCAACTTGCGTTACATATTCCTCTCTATTGCTCAGAAACAAGAGCGAAGTCAAAACGATAAACTGAGGCAAAGTGAGGCCAACCGATTTCAAAACTCTTTTTAAATTACTTTCCCATTTGTTGTAAACTTTAATGAAAAGAAGACCTGTTGACTCTGTTTCATCATTTTTGTAAATTGAATTAAAGTGATACTTTGACATTATCTCTCCTTAAATATTAAGTATACATATTATATAAGAATTTACTTTGTTTTTCAAGAAAAGGAAAGTCAAATGTTACAATTCTGTCAGACATTTTATAGTCTATATGCTATAATAAAAGCAAAACACCTAGAAAAGGAAGTCTTATGATTAAACTACTAGCCTTGGATATGGACGGAACCCTCCTTAACGAAGCCAAGGAAATCCCGCAAGCCCACATAACTGCTATTCACCAAGCCATCGAAAAAGGTGTCAAACTGGTTCTCTGTACAGGTCGCCCGCTTTTCGGTGTCCTTCCCTACTATAAAAAACTAGGACTGGACCTCCAGAACGAGTACGTCATTGTCAATAACGGTTGTTCAACTCACCAGACCAGTGACTGGGGGCTAGTTGACTGGCAAGAACTCAGTCCAGCTGACATTGAATACCTCTATGACCTAGCTGAAAAAAGTGATGTTCAGTTGACTCTTTTTGACGAGGAACATTATTTTGTCCTCGGTGGTAAGCCAAATAAAATTGTTCAAAATGATGCCAAGCTCGTCTTTTCAGACCTGACTGAAATTTCACTTGAAGAAGCCACTAGTGGCAAGTACCGTATGTTCCAAGGCATGTTTTTGGGCACCAAAGAGCAAACAGACGATTTTGAGCAATGTTTTGTGGCAGAACTCTGCCAACGATTTAGCGGAGTTCGTTCACAGCCTGTCATTTATGAAGCCATGCCACTTGGGACGACAAAGGCTACTGCTCTTTCTCGACTAGCAGCGATTTTGAAGATTGAGCCGTCAGAAATTATGGCCATGGGCGATGCCAATAACGATATCGAAATGCTTAAGTTTGCAGGACTTGGCATTGCTATGGGAAATGCCAGCGATTATGTCAAATCTTTAGCCAATGACGTTACAGCCAGTAATGAAGAAGACGGTGTTGCGCGTGCCATTGAGAAGTATATTTTATAATTGAGAAGCCCAGTTCATGTCAACTGGGTTTTGTTTCTTTTAAGAATTACAAAACTTTAGAAACTCTTTAGAATTACTTGATGTTTCTTTGATTTCTATAGCTTATACTAAAGTTAGAAAAATAAATCAAAAGGAGAAAATCATGAAAACAGTACTCGAAATTCATGGACTGACCAAACAATTCGGCCAACAAGCTATTCTTCAAGATCTTAGTCTAAGCATAAAAGAGGGAGATATTTATGGACTAATCGGAAAAAACGGAGCAGGTAAAACTACTCTTATCAAAATCATTACACAATTATTGTTTGCGGACAAAGGTACAGTTTCCCTCTTTTCTAGCCAAGAAGAAAATGAGTGGACCAAGGCTTTATCTCGAGTTGGTTCTGTTATCGAATCACCTGTAGCCCATAATCATTTAACAGCTTATCAAAATCTGAAATATTATTGTATGATTCGTCATATCCCAAATGCTGATAAGGTGATTCATGAGACCTTGGACTATGTTGGCTTGTCAGATACCGGGAAAAAAGTCTTTCGTGATTTCTCACTAGGAATGAAACAAAGACTTGGTATCGCCATTGCCCTCCTATCAAAACCAGACTTCCTTATCTTAGATGAGCCTATTAACGGTCTCGATCCGATTGGAATCAAAGAATTTCGTCTGATGATTCAACGGCTCAATCAAGAAAAAGGCATAACCATTCTCATCTCTAGCCATATCTTGTCAGAACTCTATCTCCTAGCTAATCGTTTTGGAATTTTGGACCAAGGTAAGATTATTCGTGAAATCAGTAAAGCTAAGTTTGAAACACTAAGTGAGGATTATATTGTGCTCAGAACAAGCGATAAAGAAAGAGCTTGTCAAGTGTTGAAAGAACAAATCCAACTCCAGTTCAAGGTTGTTAATCCAGAAAATAAAATCCATATCTTTGGTAAGGAACAAGATGTCAAACGGATTCTTAAGCAACTAACTTTGGCAGATATTTCTATTGACGAAATTTACTTTGCCCGTCAAAACCTAGAAGAATACTTCACACAATTGGTAGAATAGGAGAAAAATCATGATACATACCATTCAAGCAGATTTTTACCGTCTCTTTCGCTCCAAAGGATTCTGGATTACAGAGTTCATTCTCTTTGTACTCATGTTAATGGGTGCTACTATTGGCGCTACAGGACATCTAATGGCAGTAAATACAACACCACCAGAGACTCCAACCCATGGTTGGGACGGCGTTCAAGCTCTTATCAACACGTCTAGCAATGGTTCAAACCTCGTTTTTCTCTGCATTGTTCTAGCATGTCTAGTTCTTGGAGTTGATCTAATCGGCAAGCTCTATAAAAATAGTTTGACAGTTGGCGTTTCTCGTACAGAGTTTTTCTTCGCTAAATCCTTTGTACTAGCAAGCATCGCTCTCTTGCAACTCATCGCCAGCCTTGTGATTGCCTTTATTCCCTCAACTCTACTAAACGGACTTGGTACGATGCCTGATGGTTTTATTACAAACCTCCTCTTAACGATTTCCCTCCAATTTCTCTGCCTCCTCGCTTGGCTTTCGATTGTTTCCTTTATTCTCTATGTGACTCATTCTTATCTTGCCACATTTATTGGCTATCTAGTTACCTCTATCATCCTTTCTACGCCAATGCTTATCTTTCCAAATATCGAAATTTTACGATATTTAAACTTAAATTTTGCCTATGCCATGACTGCTGATAGTCAGTCTGTACTCTATATCATCACGGTTTGCGTAGTTGTCATACTTCTCTTCTCTTTCAGTGGACTGACTGTTTTCAAGAAGAAAAGCTTATAAAAAGGACCTCCTCTAAGCTTATAGAGGAGGTTTCTTCTGTTAAAAATAAATAAAGACCGAAAACCATTCTCCATCAGTGGCTAGCTTCATATCCGCTCCAAGAAGATGAACTAATTCCTCAGTAATATAGAGACCTAAACCAGAGGATTCTTCAGTATCCGACATATTTTCAGAATAAAAACGATTGCTGAGATTATCTATATTCTTGATAGATTTTTTGACTAGATTATCA
>CAJPRB010000106.1:0-5865 GCA_905372925.1 uncultured Streptococcus sp. | reverse complement strand
AGAGCTTTCTTTTGCTCGAGCGTGCGTCCTTCAAATAAATCGATGCGTACAAATGGCATAATAGTTTCCTCCACTAGTTTTTGATTTCTTCTATTTTACCACATTTTGCCATTTAAAGCTTCAGAAAATTATGATATACTAGAATGTAGCAAAAATTTAGAAATGGACGTGAAATAGAAGCATGGCACAGTTGTATTATCGTTATGGGACCATGAACTCTGGTAAGACGATTGAGATTTTAAAAGTGGCCTATAACTACGAGGAGCAAGGAAAAGGAGTTGTGATTATGACTTCTGCTCTGGATACGCGTGACGGTGTTGGCTATGTATCTAGTCGGATTGGTATGAAACGCCCAGCCATTGCGATTGAGGAGACGACGGATATCTTTGGCTATATCCGAGACCTACCTGAAAAACCTTACTGTGTGCTGGTTGATGAGGCCCAGTTTCTCAAACGTCATCATGTTTATGACCTAGCTCGTATTGTTGATGAGTTAGACATCCCTGTAATGGCATTTGGTTTGAAAAATGACTTTCGGAATGAATTGTTTGAAGGTTCCAAATATCTCTTGCTTTTAGCAGACAAGATTGACGAAATCAAGACCATTTGTCAGTATTGCAAGAAAAAGGCGACCATGGTATTACGAACTCAGGATGGACTGCCCGTTTATGATGGTGAGCAGATCCAAATCGGTGGAAATGAAACCTATATCTCGGTTTGCCGTAAACATTATTTTGCGCCTGAAATTAATAAGGAGAATGAAGAAAAATGAACATCTATGATCAACTACAAGCTGTAGAAGACCGTTATGAAGAATTAGGTGAGTTGCTGAGTGACCCTGATGTGGTCTCAGATACTAAACGTTTCATGGAGCTTTCAAAAGAAGAGGCTTCTACTCGTGACACGGTAACAGCCTACCGTGAATACAAACAGGTCCTTCAGAATATCATTGATGCTGAGGAAATGATTAAAGAGTCTGGCGGAGATGCGGACTTGGAAGAAATGGCCAAGCAAGAACTCAAAGATGCCAAGTCTGAAAAAGAAGAGTATGAAGAAAAACTGAAAATCTTGCTCCTTCCAAAGGATCCAAACGATGATAAGAACATCATCCTTGAAATCCGTGGAGCAGCTGGTGGTGACGAAGCGGCACTTTTCGCCGGAGACCTTCTAACTATGTACCAAAAGTATGCTGAAGCCCAAGGCTGGCGCTTTGAAGTTATGGAAGCATCTATGAACGGTGTCGGTGGTTTCAAAGAAGTGGTTGCCATGGTTTCAGGTCAGTCAGTTTACTCTAAGCTTAAGTACGAGTCAGGTGCCCACCGTGTGCAACGTGTCCCTGTGACAGAAAGCCAAGGCCGTGTACATACTTCGACAGCGACTGTCCTTGTCATGCCTGAAGTAGAAGAAGTGGAATACGATATTGATCCAAAAGACCTTCGTGTTGACATCTACCACGCATCTGGTGCTGGTGGACAGAACGTCAATAAGGTTGCGACAGCCGTTCGTATCGTTCACTTGCCAACCAATATCAAGGTTGAAATGCAGGAAGAACGTACCCAGCAGAAAAACCGTGAAAAGGCCATGAAAATCATCCGTGCGCGTGTGGCTGACCACTTTGCTCAGATTGCACAAGACGAACAAGACGCTGAGCGTAAGTCAACAATCGGTACTGGTGACCGTTCAGAGCGAATTCGTACTTATAACTTCCCACAAAACCGTGTCACAGACCACCGTATTGGCTTGACTCTTCAAAAACTAGATACGATTTTGTCTGGTAAACTAGATGAAGTTGTGGATGCCTTGGTTCTTTATGACCAAACACAGAAATTAGAAGAATTAAACAAATAATGAAATTAGCTCAATTATTCTCAGATTTTGAAGAAGAGTTGATAAGACAAGGAGAGGAAGCTGAAAGCCTCTCTTTTGTCTATCGTAGCCTGAAAAATCAATCCTTTACAGACTTCGTCTTTGCCCTCCAGCAAGAGGTAGACGAGGAAGAAAAACAATTTGTAGAAGAGATTTACCAGCAGTTAGCAGCTCATAAACCAGCTCAGTATATCATCGGTCATGCAGATTTTTATGGAATGCAGTTAAAAGTGGATGAGCGGGTTTTGATTCCTCGTCCTGAGACAGAGGAGTTGGTAGAACTTATCTTGGCAGAAAATCCTGAGACGAATCTTTCAGTACTTGATATCGGTACAGGTAGCGGTGCCATTGCTATTGCTTTAGCAAAAAATAGACCAGATTGGTCAGTTGCGGCAGCAGATATTTCTCAAGATGCTCTAGATTTGGCATCTGAAAACGCTAAAGTTCAGAATCTCCAGATATTTTTAAAAAAATCTGATTGTTTTACAGAAATTTCTGAAAAATATGATATAATTGTATCCAATCCACCCTATATCTCTCGTGAAGATGAGTCAGAGGTTGGTTTGAATGTTTTGCATTCAGAACCTCATCTAGCTCTCTTTGCAGATGAGGATGGCCTAGCTATTTACCGCAGAGTTGCGGAGGATGCAAAAGACTATCTCAAAGACGGTGGTAAGATTTACCTTGAAATTGGATACAAGCAAGGTCAAAGTGTTCCTGCGCTTTTTAGGAAATATCTTCCTGAAAAACGAATACGAACACTCAAGGACCAATTTGGTCAAGATAGGATGGTTGTAGTTGATGATGGACAGGATTAGACAAGAGTTGGAAAAGGGCGGAGCTGTTGTTCTACCTACAGAGACAGTTTATGGTCTCTTTGCTAAGGCCTTAGATGAAAAAGCTGTCGACCATGTTTACCAACTCAAACGTCGTCCTAGAGACAAGGCACTCAATCTTAATGTCGCTTCTCTAGAGGACATCTTGTACTTTTCAAAGAATCAGCCAACTTATCTACAAAAGCTTGTAGAGAGCTTTTTACCAGGTCCCTTGACCATTATCCTCGAAGCAAATGACAGAGTTCCCTATTGGGTTAACTCTGGTCTTGCAACGGTGGGATTTCGGATGCCGAGTCACCCCATTACACTTGATTTGATTCGAGAGACTGGTCCCTTGATTGGGCCGTCTGCCAATATTTCAGGTCAGGCAAGTGGAGTAACCTTTCAGCAAATCCTTGAAGATTTTGATCAAGAGGTTCTGGGTCTGGAGGACGACGCTTTTCTAACAGGACAGGATTCGACCATTTTGGATCTGTCTGGAGACAAGGTGAAAATCTTACGCCAGGGGGCAATTAAACGAGAAGATATACTTGCTCGGTTGCCAGAGATTTCTTTTGAGGAGAAATGAGATGCTAAGAGATTTGCAAGAAACAGATGTGAAAGCTATATGTGAGATCAACCAAGAGGCTTTGGGCTATACTTTTAGTCCAGAGGACACAGCTAGTCAACTAGCTAGACTATCTCAGGATTTACATCATTTCCTTCTTGGCTATGAGGATGAAGTCAGCCATGTCCTACTTGGATATGTCCATGCTGAGGTTTATGAATCCCTCTATTCCAAAGCAGGATTTAATATCTTAGGCTTAGCGGTTTCACCTCAAGCACAAGGGCAAGGTATTGGTAAAAGCTTAATGCAAGGGTTGGAAGAAGAGGCAAAAAGACGGGGCTATGGGTTTATCCGCTTAAACTCTGCTGATCATCGTCTGGGTGCTCATGCATTTTATGAAAAAGTTGGTTATACTTGTGATAAAGTGCAAAAACGGTTTATTCGCATCTTTTAGTTTATTTTGTAAAAACAAACTAAAGGACCAGTCACACTATAAAGGAGAAGACCTATGATTTTTGACAAAGAAGATTTTAAAGCATACGATGCTGATCTCTGGAATGCTATTGCCAAAGAAGAAGAACGCCAACAAAACAATATCGAGCTGATTGCTTCGGAAAACGTGGTTTCCAAGGCTGTAATGGCTGCTCAAGGGTCTATCTTGACCAACAAATATGCCGAGGGTTACCCAGGACGCCGTTATTATGGTGGAACTGATGTGGTAGATGTGGTAGAGACTCTTGCTATTGAACGCGCGAAAGAAATTTTCGGTGCTAAATTCGCCAATGTCCAACCACACTCAGGAAGCCAAGCCAACTGCGCGGCTTACATGGCCTTGATTGAGCCAGGAGATACGGTTATGGGAATGGATTTGGCAGCAGGTGGACACTTGACCCACGGAGCTTCAGTTAGCTTCTCTGGCCAAACCTACAACTTTGTTTCTTATAGTGTAGATCCTGAAACAGAACTCTTGGACTTTGATGCGATCTTGAAACAAGCCCAAGAAGTAAAACCAAAATTGATCGTAGCTGGTGCTTCAGCCTATTCTCAAATTATCGACTTTTCAAAATTCCGTGAAATTGCAGATGCTGTTGGTGCTAAACTCATGGTCGATATGGCCCATATCGCTGGTTTGGTTGCCGCCGGACTTCACCCAAGCCCAGTGCCATACGCTCATATCACTACAACAACGACCCACAAAACCCTTCGTGGACCACGTGGTGGTTTAATTTTGACTAATGATGAGGACCTAGCTAAGAAAATCAACTCAGCTATTTTCCCTGGTATTCAGGGTGGTCCTTTGGAGCATGTTGTGGCAGCTAAGGCAGTTTCCTTCAAAGAAGTTTTGGATCCAGCCTTCAAGGAATATGCTGCCAATGTCATCAAAAACAGCAAGGCTATGGTTGAAGTCTTCTTGCAAGACCCTGATTTCCGTATCATTTCTGGTGGAACTGAAAATCACCTCTTCCTAGTGGATGTGACTAAGGTTGTAGAAAACGGAAAAGTTGCTCAAAACTTGCTGGATGAAGTTAATATTACCCTAAATAAAAACTCAATCCCATACGAAACCTTGTCACCATTCAAGACAAGTGGGATTCGTATCGGATCTGCAGCCATTACTGCACGTGGATTTGGTGAAGAAGAAAGCCGTAAAGTTGCTGAACTCATCATTAAAACCCTTAAGAATGCAGAAAATGAAGCTGTCTTAGAAGAAGTGAGAAGTGAAGTCAAAGCGTTGACAGATGTCTTCCCACTATACGAGGACTAATACTTTTATGGACATTTATATTAAGAAAGCTATTATCCATCAGTTCAGCCCAGATGATACCGAGCTGTTCTTAGCGGATAAGTTTCTCAATATCACTCCAAAAATTGAAGAATACCTGCGCAAGAAAATCGAACGTGTGTATTCAGATGAAGCCAAGACTGGGATTTTCGAAGAAGAAAATCCCTTCTTCAATCACATCACAGACGATTTGTTGGAGACATCAGTCACACTGGCTAATCTCTGGAAAGAGGAGTTCAGTATTTCTGAAAACCTCAAGACCAATGACTTGATTTTTGTACAATTTTCGAAAGAAGGTGTTGAACATTTTGCTTTCTTGCGAATTGCTCTACGTGAGACCTTGACCCACCTCGGTGGGGAAGTTGATAATCCAATCAAGCTGACTCAGAATAACCTGCCTGGATTTGGTACAGGGGCTGACGAGGCCTTGGTGGTCAATATTCAAAGTCGCAAGTACCATCTCATCGAAAAACGCATCAAGTACAATGGAACTTTCTTGAATTATTTTTCAGATAATCTCTTAAGCGTTGCACCTAAGATTTCGCCAAAAAAATCCATCAAGGAACTGGAAAAAACGGCTCAGAGAATCGCAGAGTCCTTTAACACAGATGATTTTCAATTTCAATCCAAGGTTAAATCAGCCATTTTCAATAATCTAGAAGAAAGTAATGAACTGTCACCCGAGAAATTAGCTAACGACCTTTTTGATAACAATCTAACAGCTCGTTTGAGCTTTATCGATCAGGTCAAGGAAGCTGTACCAGAACCAGTCCAGTTCGATGAAATTGATGCCAGTCGTCAGCTCAAGAAATTTGAAAATCAAAAACTTTCCT
>CAJPRB010000105.1:0-5887 GCA_905372925.1 uncultured Streptococcus sp. | reverse complement strand
GTAAAAAGATATGTTAAAAGAAAAATATCCATCAACAGAAGATACAAGGGCAATTCTACAAAATAACTTAAAAGCTATTCGAGAGATTTTAAATTGGACAAGTTTAGATCTTAGCAATCTTATAGGAGTTACTAAACAAACCATCAGTAATCTTGAAACTCAAAAAAGTAGATTAACAAAACTTCACTATATTGCATTACGTACCGTAATAGATTTCGAAATTGAAAATTTAAAAACGACAGATCCAGACAGAGCTGATAGAGCAGAGTTGTTGCTAAATTTTTTTGATGAATCAGAAAAATATGCAGTATCTGAGAAAAGATCTATAGATTTAGAACAAATTAGTGAAGCATCTTCATTAATTGCAACTACTTCTACTGTTAAAAATGCTTCTAGAATCATTGCTTCGCTTGCACCAATTATTGGGGCAACAGTCGTTGCAGCCTTAATGAACTCAAAAGATAAGAAATAATATTTATTTCGTAAAAATAAAATAAAATAATAAGCAAAAGACGAACAATCATCTAATCGTTTTTGCTTATTTTTATTTGTACGATAATAACTTGTTGTTTAAGCAAAAAACCCACCCTCATGGGCAGGTTCTGTATGTATTGTTCAGCTAGATTAAGCTTTACCTTCTGAACCGAATACGTCGATACGTTCTTCAACTGATGCTTGGATAGCTTTTACACCGTCAGCCAAGAATTTACGTGGGTCGAAGAGTTTCTTCTTGTCGTATTCTGCTTCGTTTGCTTCGTAGTCACGAGCAAATTTACGAGTTGCGTTAGCAAATGCGATTTGGCATTCAGTGTTAACGTTAACTTTCGCAACACCAAGTTTGATCGCTGCTTGGATTTGGTCATCAGGAATACCTGAACCACCGTGCAATACGATTGGGAATCCTGGTACAGCTTCAGTCAATTTTTGCAAGTGGTCAAGGTGAAGACCTTTCCAGTTTGCAGGGTATGGACCGTGGATGTTACCGATACCAGCTGCCAAGAAGTCGATACCAGTTGCAACCATTGCTTTAGCATCTTCGATTGGAGCCAATTCACCATCACCGATGATTCCGTCTTCTTCACCACCGATAGTTCCAACTTCAGCTTCTACTGACACACCATTTGCGTGAGCAAATTCTACAACTTTACGAGCTTTTTCAAGGTTTTCTTCAACTGGAAGGTGTGAACCGTCAAACATAACTGAAGTATAACCAACTTGAATACACTCAAGTGCATCTTCGTAGTGACCGTGGTCAAGGTGGATAGCTACTGGTACAGTGATACCCATTGATTCAACAAGGTTAGCGATCAAGTTGCGAGCAACTTTGTAACCACCCATGTATTTAGCAGCACCCATTGAAGTTTGGATCAAAACTGGAGCTTTTTTAGCTTCTGCTGCACGCAAGATAGCTTGAGTCCACTCAAGGTTGTTTGTGTTAAATCCACCAACTGCATAACCGTTGTCACGAGCTGCTTGGACAAATTTTTCTGCTGAAACGATTGCCATTTGTCAGGCCTCCTATATATTTTTTGGGACATCCCATTTACATTGTTCATTTTATCACTTTTTGACAAAAAAAGCTAGTTTTTCCCATACTTTAGATTGAATTTCTTCCAATCCAATCAATGTAAACCCTTTCTTCTCCTTAGTCCTGAGTGACTTTGGGATAACGTATGAAGAAGCTCAATCGATCATCTTGCATCTCAAAATGATAAGGTAATTTCTCGTGTTCTAATAGACTTTTGACCACAAAGATCCCCATCCCCGAACCCTTGGCCTTGCGACTAGCATTGTCAGAAAAAGACTGTGCCAGCTTTTCTTGTTCTTCAGGACTACAGCTATTCTCGATAAAGAGTTCCCCCTCTCTCTCGCCGATGCGGACCAAGCCACCTGGAGTGGAGTGCTTGATAGCATTACTGATGAGATTCGATAGAATCAATTTCATGACAGAGGGGTTTATGTAAGCCTGCTGATGGGTTAGGTTAATGTCTACCTGAAGTTCTCTCTCCTTGGTGAGCAAAGCATAATCCTTGACCAAACTTTGCGTCATATGAAGGAGGTCAATCTCTTCTTTCTCGTCTCGCAATTCCTGAACAGAAGAAAGAGACAATATCTGGAGAACGTGGTGACTGAGGTCGTCCACAATCCCCAAGGCAACTCCAAGATAGTGGTCTCTATCCTTATAACGGCCGATATTTTCTTTCATATTTTCGATTAAGATTTTCAAACTAGCCAGAGGTGTTTTCAATTCATGAGAAGCTCCTCGTAGGAACTCAACCTTCATCTTCTCCAGCTGGAGAATAGCTTCATTCTTCTCATGCAAGTCCGCAATAACTGTCAAAAGATGCTGGTAGAGGCTATTGATTTGTTCCTTGAGACCACCTATCTCATCCTTGGAATCCACACGTAATCGCACTTGAGCATCTAGTTCCATCATTCTACGGGTCACCCGCTTGATTTCCAAAATCGGGGCAACAATGGTCCGAGCATAAATGTAGGCCACCAAGAGGGAAATCAGAAAGGATGCCAACAAGGTATAGGGAAGAAATTGGAGACTAATCTGCTCTGCTTCTTTTTGCAAATCCATGGACGCTAAAAACTGGAGAGTCATCGTGCTAACATCTTGCGTTTTCACCTCACGCTCCTCGATAAAGAGGGAAGTAGTTTGACGGTCCGTGTCCAAGGGAAGGTTGTCCTTGACTTCTAACTTGTCCTCAGTCATCTCTCCCTTGACGGCCCCCTTGATATCACTAGTCTGGGAATACAAGTCTAATACTTGCTCGATACTTTGCCTATCTTTTCCGTCTAGGGATTGGGCAATAGCAGTCGCTTTTTGGCCAATGGTTTCCTGACGATGGCTCAGATAAGTTGACGGAAAGAGAAAATAAATGGCTAAATGAAGACAAATAACCAGAACACTAAAAATCGAGAAGGTATAGATAAAAATCTTTGTAAATAAACCTGTTCGTTTCATTTTCTCTCCAATTTATAACCAACATTGCGCACCGTGAGGATACAATCCAAGTCTAGCTTTTTCCGCAGTTCCTTGATATAGACATCAATGACACGATCAAAGGGAACCTCATCTGTCGCCTTCCAGACAGCATCGATAATCTGAGAACGAGTCAAGGCCCGTCCTTCATTTTTCACCAGATAGTCCAGAATTTCCAACTCTTTGGCATTGATAGCCACTTCTTGACCTGCTAGGCTTGCACTGTAACTCTCAAAGTCCACCTTGATATCCTTATAGGAAAAGATTCGTCCCGTATCATAGTAGCGCTTGAAAATCGCAGCTACCCTCACTTTTAAGAGAGACAGGGAGAAGGGTTTTTCCAGATAGCCATCTGCCAGAGAAGCAAAAGCACTCATCTTGTATTCCTCATCCTGAAAGGCGGTCAGCATCAAGACAGGAACCTGACTGGTTTTGCGTATCTCAGCTAGTACTTCCAGACCATTAAGCTTGGGCATCTGGATATCCAGTAAAACCAGGGCCACCTCATAGCTGGAAAATTTTTCCAGAGCTTCTTGTCCATCTGCTGCTTCAATGGTTTCATAGCCACAATCCGTCAAATAGTCACTGATCCCCTCACGGATCATCTCCTCATCTTCTACAATTAAAATTTTCATAGAAAAACGTTTCACATTCCTTTAAATTTCTTGTAAATCTTCTCTGTTTCATCCTGATAGGAAGAGTCCTTATCAAGATGAAATAGATAAAAATGCTACCTATATTATACCCCATTTAGGGGAGAATAGGTAGCAAGTTTTTTATTCACTATCGAGCAAGAGCTCTTTTGGTTGTTTTCTAAGGAGATTACTTGAAGCAAGCGCCATAACAAGAACCACTAGAACCAAGGCAAGGACAAAGACGATGATAAAGTCTGATGTCTGAATAGAAATATCTAGGCTCGACAAGGTCTTACTAAAGCCGTCTACTTCTGCACCACCACCAAGGTTAGAGGCTTGAGCTGCCTTGCTGGCTTGCTTGGCAACACCTGAAGTCACATTGGCAAGAACAGTATTTCCGATGGCACGAGCTGTGTAGTTGGCTAGGAAGTAAGCAGAAACAAGAGCAGGGATGGCAATCAAGATAGATTCGGTGATGAATTGCCCCAAGATACTTGCCTGCTTGAGACCGATAGAGAGGAGAATTCCCACTTCCTTGCGACGGGCGTTGATCCAAAGGCTGAGCAAGAGTGCAAGGAGAAGAACTGAGAAGCTCAAGCTACCCCAGAAAAGGAGGTTGGCCATCTTGTACATACCAGAGATGGATTGCTCAAGAGCTGGGTAGTTAGAGGAGCTCTTCACAAGTGTGTAGCTCTTCCAGTTGATACCGCTGATGCCATTCAACTCTTTCATGACGTCATCCAAGTTCTTGTCTGCTGTTACAAAGAAGGTTGCGTCCCCATAAATAGCTGTGTCTTCTGTGTATCCATAAAGTTTTGCAGCAGTGTGAATGTCTGTAATAGCTGTATTTTCATAGAGTTCTTGTGAGTAGGTTACTGCTGACTTATTGTGACCATCAAAGAGTCCCTTGATTGTCACTTCGACTGTTTCTTTAGCACCTTTTTCATTGTCTGCATCATAGACATTAGAGTTCAGTTTGACCTTATCTCCAACTTTCCAGCCGTGTTTAGCTGCCAAGTCCTTGTGCATGAGGATCTTGTCCTTATCATCGTTGGTTAGGTGTTCACCTTCAACCAGTTTATATGAGCCTGAGACAAACTTATCTTCTTTGGAGGAGTCATTGACACCTGTAATCATCAAACTGCTTCCAAACCGTTTGGCACGGTCAGCAGTGAGATTTTTCTTGGTTTCTGGCGTTTCGATGAGGTCGTATCCAGTCAAATCTCCGATGGCGTTGATGCGTTTAACATAAGACTCGATGGCCTTATTTTCGGTGATTTTTTTGATATCCTCACCCTTGATATTCCCAGAACCACGTGGCGTCCCTTGATTGACGCGGCGATTGATTTGCATGGAGAAACTATTGGTGATATTTTTAAAGGTCTCCTGAGAAGCCTTGGCAGTAGCCCCTTTGATCGACAAGCCGACCAAACTCAAGCTCGCCATGAGGAGAATAATCAGGAAGATAACAATCGATTTGAAAAACTTCCTTGTAACATAGGCAAATGCGTTGTGTAACATAGGTTTCCTTTCTAGATTTGATTCGTTTTTATCATTCTATCAAAACAAGCTCATCTTATTTTGTAGTATTGCGAGTTTCAGTTAGTTTCTTATTCTTCAATTCAAGTGTAATATCTGATGCTTGTGCCACTTCTTTACTGTGGGTGACGACGATCACACATTTACCTGTTTTCTGGGCAAGTGATTTGAGCAGTTCGATAATATCTCCAGCAGTTTTAGGGTCCAGATTTCCTGTTGGCTCATCAGCTAGAATAACTGGAGCTTCTGATACCAAACTGCGAGCGATGGCTACACGTTGTTGTTGACCACCTGATAACTGGAGAACATTCCGCTTGATCTGACTTTCATCCAAACCAAGCTCAAGAAGTGTATCCTTGCTTGCCTTTTTGTTGACCAAGCGGATATTTTCCAGTGGAGAAAGGTAATCAATCAAATTATAATTTTGAAAGACCAGAGAAATATGGTGCATGCGATGGTAAGAATACCCCTTATTCCGAATGTCCTCTCCTTGGAAAAGGATAGAACCTTCAACAGGACTATCTAGACCAGCCAGTAGGGACAAGAGAGTGGATTTCCCAGCTCCTGACTCACCAATGATACTATAAAATTTTCCGGGTTCAAAATTATACTTGATCTGATATAAAACTGCTTCAGCAGTGTTCTTATAACGGTAGGTAACATCTTGCAATTGTAATAAAGTCATGATTTCTCCTTCTTAACTAATAGATGATAAAATTTC
>CAJPRB010000104.1:0-5923 GCA_905372925.1 uncultured Streptococcus sp. | reverse complement strand
TACTACTTTTTCTAAAAATTGAAAAGCATTTTGGGCTTCTATTTTCTGAAAATTAAAAATCCCTAGCCATTGACTAGGGACTAAGAGGCATCTTCATGTGATGAGCAGGTTCACACAACTCATCAAGGTCCGCTCCTGCGTTATGACCTCCTTATGCTCAATAGTAGTCCGAAGACTACCTATCGACTCATCGCACCTACTATTCTACTAAAGAGAGTCACTTTTGTCAACAGCCAAAACTCTTTGGCTTCATTTACACAGGTCTATAAGAAAAACCTTGGTTGCCCAAGGTTATTTCGTTTCATTCATGCTAATTGCCGGGATTGAACCGGCGACCTCATCCTTACCATGGATGCGCTCTGCCAACTGAGCTAAATCAGCTTACCTAAAAAGTATACTATAGTTCTATGTTCTTGTCAAGCGCTCTCTTTTAATTTTATGGAATGAAAAAAGCTAGATTTGGCAAGAATCTAGCTTATAAACTTCTTATTTTGTGAGGTCGATTCGCTGTCCCAGTTTTCCGATTAGGATTGCACCTACGATAAGTGATGCAAACTCTCCAACTCCTGTAGAGAACCAAGTGAAGAAGAATGGAGCTTCAGCAACGATATGAAGTTCTGCTGCAATGGTAATCATTGAAATAGAGAAGAGGATTGAAAAGAAAAAATGATCTTTTCGAATCAAACCATTGAACAAATAGTCTTTCTTGTACTTGCTAAAGAGCCAAACACCCAGACTAAGGAAAACTAGAGTAGAACCTCCTCCGACAAAGACATCTATTAGACCAAAGCTAAAGAAATTAGCAATCATACAACCAATCGTCACACCGATGATATATTTAGGATTGTAGAAGGCCAAAAAATTCATCATCTCAGAAATACGGAACTGGTAAGCACCGAAGCTAATAGCATTTAGTGGTGGGGTAATGGTCAAAACCACATAGATAGCAGCAACAATGGCAATATCTGCCATGTCACGAACAGTTAATTTTTTCATTTTTTCTCCTTTGGCGGTTTCCCGCGTAAAATATGCTTGGTGAAAGAAGCTAAGCACCAAGGGTTGAGTGAATCAACCTTACCAGTATAGCACATTATATGACTTTATGCTATACTAAAATTATGAAAAATCAAATTAAAGCTTTTTTTGATAATGAAATCCTCTCCTATCTATTTTTTGGTGGTGCTACTACTCTGGTCTCAATTTTATCACGTTTGGTTATTTACCGTATTAACCACCAAGAAATCCTAGCAACCATACTCGCAAACATTATCGGTATTCTTTTTGCCTTTATCACCAATGACACTGTTGTCTTTAAACAAGAGAGAAAGAATTGGCCAATTCGCCTGGCTAAGTTTTTCTTAGCTCGTCTCTCAACACTTGGACTTGACATTCTTTTAACTTATATCTTCGTTACATCTTATCCCGATATTATCGGGCGATTTGTCAACGATCAACTAGATCAGGTCAATACCATCGAAACGCTAATTGCGCAGGTTTTGATTATCATTCTTAACTATATTTTTAGTAAAGTATACGTTTTTTATAAATGAAATAGGGTATCAGTAAGCATTAAGGTTGCAATATTTAGGTATTTCAGGTACAATTAAGATTAGTTTTTGAAAGGAAATTATGAAAATGTTAAAAGATCTTAAAGAATTTTTGCTTCGTGGCAATGTCGTTGACCTCGCTGTCGGTGTGATCATCGCCTCTGCTTTTGGTGCTATCGTAACTTCACTCGTTAACGATATCATCACTCCACTTATCTTGAACCCAGCTTTGAAAGCGGCGAACGTTGAACGCATCGCTGAACTTTCATGGAATGGTGTTACATATGGTAAATTCTTGAGTGCGATTATCAACTTCCTCGTTGTTGGTACAGTTCTCTTCTTCGTTATCAAAGGTATTGAAAAAGCGCAAAACCTTCGTAAGAAAGAGGAAGTGGTTGAGGAAGCTCCTGCTGCTCCAACTGAACTTGAAGTTCTTCAAGAAATCAAAGCCCTTCTTGAGAAAAAATAAGACAAAAAAGGATCTAGCTTCATGCTAAATCCTTTTTTCTTTAGTCTTTCGGCAACTTACCTGCCTTTTCTAGCATTTTCTTAATCAAGTAAGGCATCTTCACATTTTCACGGCCTTTTTTCTCAATGAGTTTTTTCACAAATTCTGGCATCTGAAGGTCATCTGTCTCCTCCATAATATCCTTGGTGGTTGCTGAAGGTGCTAACTCATCAAAGGTTTCTTCTTCTGGGAGAAATTCCTTAAATTCTTTGTGTTCATTGGCTCTTACAGTATCAACTAAAGCATCAATTAAACGAGAATTTGTGTTTGGCATAGGTGGTCGATGATAGGTTATACCTAATTCTCGACATAATTCATAACATTCTACATCGTTATCAAAAAGAACTTCGATATGTTCACTGATAAAGCTAATTGGTACAAAAATATAATGCTCTGGATGTTGTTTCTGTTCTCTCAAATACTCGAGTACATCTGGCTTGATCCAAGGGATTCCAATATCACTCTCGCTCTGCCAAGTATTGGTATACTGATCGCCCGTCAATCCGAGTTGTTCAGCGATTAGCTTGCTATTATCAAAAATCTGATCGATATAAGGATCTCCAAAGTCCAAGGCAAAAATTGGAACACTATGGGCTGAGAAGATCACCTTAAAGGACTCTTCTCTCACATCGTTTCGTAAAATTTTGCTAATCTCATCTGTCCAGAAGTCCAGCAAAGACTGTTGCTGATACCACTCTTTAATGACTAAAAAGCGTATTTGCTTGCTCTCCAGAAACTTCTCATATCCCATCACCGAGTAGAAGGAATAATGAGGTTCCAAAATCAAGCAGATACATTCTTCAACACCATCAGTTTCCATCTGCTTAATCACATCAGGGATAAAGGGGCGAGAAAATTTGTTAGCAAAGTAGATGCCATACTCCTCTCCTAATCGCTCTCTTACTAAAGCAACTTCCTCACGGGTAATCTTCTGAAGCGGTGTTCCACCTATACGAACATAGTTGTCATAGAGAGTCTGAATCTCGTGATCCTTGGGTCTAACTCCACGACGAATGTTAGTAAAAAAATCCGCCACACTCTCAAAGGTAATCTCTTCTGGCGAACCGAATGTCATCATTAAAATTGCTTTTTTCATTGATATGTCCTTGTGATATTTTTTTCAATTACCATTGTACCATGAAATATATAATAAATAAACGCTTTCATTCATTTTATTTTTATTTACTCCTCTTTGTTTTTCTCTCCATTCTATGATACAATGAAAAAAATGATTATTAAAGGAGTTTTTATGACTTATTCCAACCTTTTAGAGCGTTTCTTGACCTACGTTAAGGTCAATACGCGTTCTGATGAACACTCTACTACCACTCCAAGTACGCAAAGCCAGGTGGATTTTGCGACCAACGTTCTTATTCCTGAAATGAAACGTGTCGGTCTACAAAACGTCTACTACCTACCGAATGGTTTTGCTATTGGTACCTTACCAGCTAATGATCCAAATCTCACTCGCAAAATTGGCTTCATCTCCCACATGGATACTGCTGATTTTAATGCTGAAGGTGTGAACCCACAAGTTATCGAAAACTATGATGGTGGAGCCATCGACTTAGGTACTTCTGGTTTTAAACTAGATCCTGCTGACTTCAAAAGTCTTGAAAAATATCTAGGTCAAACACTTATCACAACTGATGGAACGACCTTACTGGGTGCGGATGACAAATCAGGTATAGCTGAGATTATGACTGCTATCGAATACTTGACTGCTCATCCTGAAATCAAGCATTGTGAAATTCGAGTTGGCTTTGGACCTGATGAAGAAATCGGTGTCGGCGCAAACAAATTTGATGCAGATGACTTTGATGTTGACTTTGCCTACACTGTTGACGGAGGGCCACTAGGGGAACTGCAGTACGAGACTTTCTCAGCAGCTGCTGCTGAGCTCCATTTCCAAGGGCGCAATGTCCACCCTGGTACAGCCAAAGGTCAGATGGTCAATGCCCTTCAGCTGGCGATTGATTTTCATAATCAACTTCCTGAGAATGACCGCCCTGAGTTGACAGATGGTTATCAAGGTTTCTATCATCTCATGGATGTGTCAGGTAGTGTCGAGGAGGCGCGTGCAAGCTATATCATTCGAGACTTTGAAAAAGATGCCTTTGAAGCTCGTAAGGAAGCCATGCAGGACATTGCTGACAAGATGAATCAAGAACTTAGGAATGACCGCGTTACACTCACTCTCACTGATCAGTACTACAATATGAAAGAAGTCATCGAGAAAGACATGACACCTGTTACCATTGCCAAAGCCGTTATGGAAGATCTTGGAATCACGCCAATCATCGAACCGATTCGCGGAGGGACTGATGGGTCTAAGATTTCCTTTATGGGTATTCCAACTCCGAATATCTTTGCTGGGGGTGAAAACATGCACGGCCGTTTTGAATACGTCAGCCTTCAGACTATGGAGCGAGCTGTAGATACCATCATTGGCATTGTATCTTATAAAGACTAAAAAAGACGAGGTAGCTCAGCTACTTCGCCTTTCTTTTTATTCGTTTGGTTGAGTACTTGAGTCAGACTCACTTTGTTCTTGCTTTTCGCTTGCTCGAGATGTAGCTGTTTCACTGCCTTTCTCAGACTTAGATTGGTTAGCAGTTTCACTTGATTTTGAACGGAGTTCTCGGTTCAAGCTAATAATCTCTTTAGCTAGAGTGAGGAGACCTTCTTTATCACTACTTTTGGCTGCGAGTTGATCAAATAGGGCATCAACACGCTCAAAGTCTGCATCTGAACCTTTGTTATCTTCCAAGTACTTGTGAAGAGAGAGCAAGACATTATAAAGTTTTTGATAGATGATCACCGTTTGTGGATCTTGTTCTGCCTGTTTTTCTTCTCGTTGGATAGTTGTTGCAATGCGGTTCAAAAGTTCCTCAAGCTGTGTTTTGGCTTCATCAAAGTCTGCATTTTCTTTTTCTGTTGCTGCTTTGATATTGGCTGCTTCTTCTGCTAGGGATTGTTTGACACCGTCTTCTTTGACACGCGCTAGGAGTTGGTCAACTTTGGTTAGGAGAGCATCCACTTCTCCCTTTTTGACCTTGCTAACTCGCTCTTCTGGCATAAAATCACCGTAGAGTTCTTTTAGAAATTCATAGATAGCTGTCTTAGCAGTTTGGCTATCCACTTTTTCCGTATCCAGAATGGTTTTGCCAGCTTTTGTAGAAACTGGTTCGTCTTTGAGAGCTTCTTCCACCTCTAGTTTAGTTTGGTAGATGGTTGGGAATAACTTGTTTAAGTCGGTTGCTTTTAGGAAAGATTGCGACTGGTAAAGTTCCCAAGTCAGCTTGGCAACACGGTTCCGAAGTTCTTCTCTAAGACGACCATCAGATACATGCTCGTAGAAGTATTTGATGTACTCTACTGTTGTAACCCCGGTCCGATCTCGGAAATCTTGCAAGGCCTGCAGTTTCGCTTCAATGGCAGCCAACTCTGCCTCATCCTGTGCTAGTTTTGCTTCCTGCAAATGTACCAAAAGATCTTTCTTAGGCAAGCCATAAGTGTCTGTATCCAGTGTATTGATCTTATCTACAAGGGCTTGGTACTTCTTATCTAAAGGTGAAGTTTCAACCGGTGCCACACTTTGATCCACATGGATGTATTGTTTATCGAAGAGATCCAAGGCTGCTAGGTATCCAGCAGTTGAGTTTGTTGCCAGTTTTTTCATATTTTCGGTGAACTGCCCCAAAGCAAGTTCAACCCGTCTCTGCATGATTGGCTGGTCTTTGTAGAGACTTCTGCTATCTGCTAAAAGTTGATCCACCTTAGATAGAACTGTTTGTTCATCAAATGCTCCAGGTTGATAGGTCGATTGTAGGGCCGGAATCTTATTTTTCAAAGCTACTTCATAGCC
>CAJPRB010000103.1:0-6016 GCA_905372925.1 uncultured Streptococcus sp. | reverse complement strand
TCTGAAATAAATGGGATTATAGCTGTCTTAGCAGGTGTTTTAGTTTATGGAGGTGTCCATCTTATTGGATTGACTGCGAACCATGAGATGAGGACCTTGATTCTAATCATAATCACAAGTTTAGCTTTCATGTCTATGGTTACAGCTTTAACAACTTGGAATAGTCGTATAGGAGCTTTCTTCTCTCTTATTTTACTTTTATTACAGTTAGCATCAAGTGCAGGGACCTATCCACTTGCTTTGACAAATGATTTCTTTAAGGGTGTCAATCCTTGGTTACCAATGAGTTACTCTGTATCAGGTTTACGACAAACAATCTCTATGACAGGAAATATTCATCACCAAGTGATTTTCCTTATTATAACACTAGCTTTCTTTACTGCTTTAGGTATGCTAGCTTATCAACCTAAGAAAATGGAAGAAGATTAAAAAGATTGGCCAAGGAATTGGTCAATCTTTTTCTGTCTTAGATAAATTTTGTCTGTGATTATAGATTCCAAAAAGAAGAAGGGCAGTTAGTGAGCAGGCTGCTCCAATAACAAAACCATTAGGGATAAAGGAAAGTGTAATGGTACCTTTTCCCTTTGGAACATCAACTTTCATAAAACCAGTTTGAGCCTGCTTGATTTCAAGTTTTTTCCCATCCTGGTATGCAGACCAACCTTTGTCATAAGGAATAGTGAAGAAAATAGAGGTATCTTGTTTTACTTCATATGTAGCAAAGACTTTATTTTTAGAGGTGGATACTTCTACAGGTTGTTCTTTAATCTTTTGAATTGCCTCAGTAAGAGCCTGAGTATCTAAACGATAGAAGGTTGGAGATTCAAATGACACCTGAGAATTTCCAGGGAAACTAACACTGATATCGAAAGTTTTTTGTTCTTCAGTATAACCTAAATTAAAGAAATTAAAAGCATTGTCAGTTGTAAAAGTCTTTTTTTCACCGTTGACAATGATGTCAACTTTCTTTTGCTTATCGTTTGTAAAATGAAGATTTGAAAAAGAGAGATAGACTTGACTATTTTGAGGAACCTCAATTTGATAATCAATCTTTGCATCTTCATTCGCAGAACCTGTGATGCTCGTTAAACCATCTGAAGTATCTGTTTTATCATATGCTATTTGAGAGAAGTAATTTAAGTTGAGATTAGCAAGCTGGTTTATAAATAGAGCCTGATTGTCTAGAGTGTGATTGTTAAAATTTACATCTGTGTAAATAGATTGAGTGGCAAAGGCAATGGGTAAAGAGAGTTGATTTTTATATAAGGTTAAATGGTCCTTTTGATAAATCTCTTGAAAGCCATACTTATCAAGTGAATTTTCAGAAATATTGTACTGGATTCCAAATAAACTATCTGCTAAAAGACTATTATTTGCATAACGGAGATTGAGGTTGGTTCCAGAGGATTTGAATCCCAGTTTGTCCAAACTAGTGCTAGCTGAACGATTTCGTACAGACGAAAATTGAGAGATTCCATTGTAGTTAAATTTCATACTGTCATTCCCAGTCTGAATTTGCAGTTTTTCAGTACGTGTAAATGGATTGTCAATTTGGTTTAGAATGGATTCCATAGCAGTGACATCTCTATTATAGGCACTGCGAGAAGCAAAGGCCCATTCTTTAGCTATTCCTTCCATTTGAGATGAGGCATTTAGGTTTATCTCAGCTGTTATAAATAAAGACAAAAGGATTGCAAATAGATTTACAGAGATAAATTTTCTAATGACTGCAAGAAGTAAAAGAGCATAAACTAGAAGAAATTCAAGGGTGAGCAGGATATTCAAATCGGTTAAAAAAGAATAGTGTGATTTAAAGTATACAGTAGCCAAAAATCCTGTTAGTACAAGAAAAAGTGAGACAAATAGATTCCATAGCTTCAGTTCTTTCAAGCGATTTAGTACTTCTGCTGCGGTATAAATTAACAGAGTGGAAAAAATCCAAGCATAGCGATGCAAAAACATATTTGGGGTATGCATCCCTTGCCAAAACAAATCAAGTGCTTCTATGTAAAAACTTGTTATTAAAAAAGTAAAGAAAATTGCATAGGTAAGTTTCACGTGAAACCTTATGGATTTTATTGTGAAAAATAGAATGGTTAAAATAAAAGGAAGCAATCCAACAAAAATCATTGGTATAGATCCATACTTAGTTGTATCAAAAGATCCAATGAATTGTTTTGCGAAAATATCCAGATACCAGCTACTGTCTGTCTTTAATTTTGTAATGGTAGTTAACTTTTCACCATGAGTTTGTAAATCAAACAATGTAGGAAGAGTCATAATCAAACTAGCCATTCCTACTAAAAAGGAAGTGATAATAAAATCTATAAAAGATGATTTTCGAGTTTTAAAGTCCCAAGAAATTTGGCAGAGATACCAGAAAATAAGAAACAATGCTGTCATATACCCAAAATAATAATTTTGAATAAATAATATTGACAAACTTGTAAAGTATAGTAGGCGCTTCTTTTGTGTTATAAGTAGGTGTAAACCAGTTATAATTAAAGGAATCAAGATAAAAACATCTAGCCAGGTTTTTATCTCTAACTGACTGACGGTGAAGCTCATTAAAGCATAGGAAGTAGATAAGGCCAGTTTTAAAAATTTTGGGATATCTTTAAATAATCTATTCAAACTAAAGAAGGTTGACAGACCAATCAATCCAAATTTTAATAGAGTGGTCAGATAAACAGCATCTGGCATATTCGACAGATTAAAAAAGTAAACTAGGGGTGAGAGAAAACTACCCAAGTAATAACTAGATAGAGCATAGAAATTTAGTCCGAGGCCACTTGTAAAGGTGTAAAACAAACTGCCATTTCCATGCAGAATATTTCGTAAAGCTACATCAAAAATAACGTATTGATGGAAACCGTCTCCTAATAGTGGAGATGCATCGCTATTCCAGTAGATACCTTGAGTTAGGTATACTCCAGTCATAATTACTAAAGGAATGATGAAAGAAACAAAATAGGTCCAATATGTTTTAAAAAATGATTTCATGTTACCTCGTAGAATGATAGAAAACTCAGTTGGTTACCCCAACTGAGTTTTGAAGTCTTATTTAATCTTTCCAAAGTTCTTTAACTTTTGCTTGTACTTCTGCATTTTCTAGGAATTCATCGTAGGTTTCATCAATACGATCAATGACGCCATTCTTAGACAAAACAATGATATGGTTTGCCAAAGTTTGGATAAACTCGTGGTCATGACTGGCAAAGATGATTGATTCTTTAAAGTTTTTCAATCCATCGTTTAAGCTTGAGATAGATTCTAAGTCCAAGTGATTTGTTGGATCATCAAGTACAAGTACATTTGATTTCAAGAGCATGAGTTTTGAAAGCATGACACGCACTTTTTCTCCCCCTGACAAGACGTTTACAGGTTTGTTAACCTCATCACCAGAGAAGAGCATACGACCGAGGAAACCACGTAGGAAAGTATTGTCATCTTCTTCTTTACTTGCAAATTGACGCAACCAGTCAAGGATTGACTCTCCTCCTGCAAAATCAGCCGAGTTGTCTTTTGGCAAGTAAGAACGGCTAGTAGTAACTCCCCACTTGACAGTTCCTTCATAGTCGATGTCACCCATAATTGCACGAATTAATGCAGTCGTTTGGATGTCATTTTGTCCAATAAGAGCTGTCTTATCACCTGGACGCAAGATGAAACTAATATTGTCTAGGATAGTTTCACCATCAATCTTTACAGTTAGATTTTCTACTGTCAAGAGATCATTACCAATCTCACGTTCTGCTTTAAAGTTGATGAATGGATATTTACGACTAGATGGCACAATTTCTTCTAGTTCAATCTTGTCAAGCATTTTTTTACGAGACGTTGCCTGTCTTGACTTAGAAGCGTTGGCAGAGAATCGAGCAACGAATTCTTGCAATTGTTTAATTTTTTCTTCTGCCTTGGCATTACGGTCTGCTAGCAATTTAGCAGCAAGCTCAGAAGATTCCTTCCAGAAGTCGTAGTTTCCGACATAGAGTTTGATTTTTCCAAAGTCAAGGTCAGCCATGTGGGTACATACTTTGTTTAAGAAGTGGCGGTCATGGGATACAACGATAACGGTGTTATCAAAGTCAATCAAGAAATCTTCTAACCAAGTAATAGACTGGATATCAAGACCGTTGGTCGGCTCGTCCAAAAGAAGAACATCAGGTTTACCAAATAATGCTTTAGCAAGGAGAACCTTCACTTTTTCACCATTGGCCAATTCGCTCATGTTTTGGTAGTGTAATTCTTCTGGAATATTTAGGTTTTGAAGTAGTTGAGATGCTTCGCTCTCTGCCTCCCAACCTCCAAGTTCGGCAAATTCACCTTCAAGTTCAGCTGCACGGACTCCATCTTCATCGGAAAAATCTTCCTTCATGTAGATGGCATCTTTTTCTTTCATGATGTTGTAAAGTTTTTCATTTCCCATGATAACAACATCAATAGCACGCTCATTTTCGTAGTCAAAGTGATTTTGACGGAGGACAGAGAGACGTTCATCTGGACCAAGAGAGATGTGACCAGTTGTAGGTTCGATATCACCAGCTAGAATTTTTAAGAATGTAGACTTCCCAGCACCATTAGCACCAATTAATCCGTATGTATTTCCTTCTGTAAATTTGATGTTGACATCATCAAAAAGTTTGCGATCACTAAAACGTAGTGAAACATCAGATACTGTAAGCAATGTTTTTCTCCTATAATATGTAATACACTTATTCTACTAGAAAAGAGAGAAATATTCAAATTTTTGTTTGTCAATTTTATGTCAATTAAGTTTACAGATTTATTTACAAAGAGTTAGTTGTTTGATTTAAATAATTTTCTGTTATTTTAACAAAAAAATGCTATAATTGAAGAGACCATTTCGAAGGAGAAAAAAATGACGAAACCTATTATTTTAACAGGAGACCGTCCAACAGGTAAACTGCATATTGGACATTATGTTGGTAGTCTAAAAAATAGAGTATTACTGCAGGAAGAAGACAAGTATGACATGTTTGTTTTTTTGGCGGACCAACAAGCATTGACAGATCACGCCAAAGACCCTCAAACGATTGTAGAATCGATTGGGAATGTTGCCTTGGATTACCTAGCAGTTGGATTGGATCCTAGTAAATCGACTATCTTTATTCAAAGTCAAATTCCAGAGTTGGCTGAGCTGTCTATGTACTATATGAACTTGGTATCACTAGCTCGTTTGGAACGGAATCCGACAGTAAAAACAGAGATTGCTCAAAAAGGATTTGGAGAAAGTATTCCGACAGGATTTTTGGTTTATCCGATTGCGCAAGCAGCTGATATCACAGCCTTTAAGGCTAATTATGTTCCTGTAGGAACAGACCAAAAACCAATGATTGAACAAACTCGTGAAATTGTTCGTTCCTTTAATAATGCTTATAATTGTGATGTATTGGTTGAGCCAGAAGGTATTTATCCAGAAAATGAGAGAGCAGGACGTTTGCCTGGTCTAGATGGAAATGCTAAAATGTCTAAATCCCTTAATAATGGTATTTATCTAGCTGATGATGCTGATACTTTGCGTAAAAAAGTCATGAGTATGTATACAGACCCGGATCATATTCGGGTTGAGGATCCAGGTAAGATTGAAGGAAATATGGTTTTCCATTATCTAGATGTGTTTGGTCGTCCAGAAGATGCTCAAGAAATTGCAGATATGAAAGAACATTATCAACGTGGTGGTCTTGGTGATGTGAAGACGAAACGTTATCTACTTGAAATATTAGAACGCGAACTTGGTCCTATTCGTGAGCGCCGTATCGAATTTGCTAAGGATATGGGTGAAGTGTACAATATGCTTCAAAAAGGTAGTGAAAAAGCTCGTGAGGTTGCAGGGCAAACTCTATTTGAAGTTAAGGGAGCAATGGGACTAAATTATTTTAAATAATAGATAAAATATTAATCGTAAAACTATCTCTTCCATAGAATCACAGGGATAGTTTTTTTATGTTTTCTGTTATAAATATAATTGACAAATTTTCATAGAATGGTATGA
>CAJPRB010000102.1:0-6073 GCA_905372925.1 uncultured Streptococcus sp. | reverse complement strand
TTTTGACCTAGTAAGATTTTCTTTCTTACTAGGTTTTTTCTTTTAATTTTTATTATCGTGCTATAATGGTAGGAGAAAGCTTTAAAGGAGTATCTTATGAAGACGACATGTTCAATTAGAAACATGCAAGAATCTGACATTAATGATCTATCTCAAGGATTTATCAGCCAAGGTTGGCCAAGTAGAGAGGAGATTTTAACTCTATACTTTAAGGAACAGGAGAGTGGAGAGAGGGAAGCTTTAGTTGCTGATCTTACTGGTGTAGTAGCGGGGTACATTACTATTTTACCAATTGCCAAGCAAGGTCCCTTTGCTGGGATGGCTCCAGAACTTTCAGATTTCAATGTCTTTGAGCCTTTTCAAAATCAAGGAATTGGAAACCTCTTGATGGAAGAAGCTGAAAATCGAGTTAAGCTCATATCGGATAAGGTGACCCTTGGTGTTGGGCTCCACTCAGGCTATGGACCTGCTCAGAGATTGTACATCAAACGAGGTTATATTCCAGATGGGACGGGTGTTTGGTATCGAAACCAACCGTTGGAAATGAATGCCACTATTCAAAATAATGATGATTTGGTTTTGTACTTATCCAAGGAATTTGAATAAGAGATAGCGAATTTTTTGAAGATATGGGATTTCTTTACTTTATGGTATAATGGAAAGAGTTAGATTGAAAGAGGTAGAGAGATGGATGCGAAATTAAAATACAAGGCAAAGAAGATTAAAATCGTCTTTTTTGATATTGATGACACCCTGCGTGCGTCAAAGACAGGTTTTATTCCAGCTACGATTCCCACTGTCTTTAAGCAGTTACGAGAAAAAGGAATTTTAACAGGAATCGCCTCTGGACGAGGGATTTTCGGTGTCGTACCAGAGATTCGTGATCTCAAGCCTGACTTTTTTGTAACCTTGAATGGTGCCTATATAGAAGATAAAAAAGGGAAGGTGATTTATCAACATCAGATTGATAAGTCAGATGTTGAGGAGTATGTCTCTTGGACGAAGGAAGAGGAAATTGAGTACGGCTTGGTTGGCAGTCATGCTGCCAAACTTTCCACTCGAACAGAACTGATCAGTGAGGCTATTGATCCGATTTATCCAAACTTGGGTGTGGATCCTGACTTTTATGAAAAAGCAGATATATACCAGATGTGGACCTTTGAAGATAAAGGGGATGGCTTGCACTTACCAGAGTCTTTATCGGATAAACTTCGCATGGTGCGTTGGCATGAACATTCATCTGATGTGGTACCAATTTCAGGTTCAAAGGCTGCTGGTGTGGCAAAGGTTGTAGAACACCTAGGCTTGAAACCAGAGAACGTCATGGTCTTCGGAGATGGCCTCAATGACTTAGAACTCTTTGATTATGCAGGAATTAGTATTGCCATGGGAGTTTCCCACGAAAAGATCAAAGAAAAAGTAGATTATATTACAAAAACAGTAGAAGAAGATGGCATTTTTGATGCCTTAGAAGGATTTGGTATGGTAGAAAAAGAATTGCATTTCCCACAAGTAGAAATTGAAACAGTAGAAGGTCCTCTAGCGACTATTAAGACGAATCATGGAGACTTGCGTATCAAGCTCTTCCCTGAACATGCTCCCAAAACAGTAGCTAACTTTGTTGCTCTTTCAAAAGATGGTTACTATGATGGTGTGATTTTCCACCGTATTATCAAGGACTTTATGATCCAAGGCGGAGACCCAACTGGTACTGGTATGGGAGGAGAGTCTATTTATGGAGATGCTTTTGAGGATGAATTTTCAGAAGAACTTTATAATGTTCGTGGTGCCCTTTCTATGGCCAATGCGGGTCCAAATACCAATGGTAGCCAGTTCTTTATCGTGCAAAACCAACATTTGCCATATTCTAAGAAAGAGATTGCGCGTGGTGGTTGGCCAGAGCCAATTGCTGAGATCTATGCAGAACAAGGTGGAACTCCTCACCTTGACCGCCGCCATACCGTTTTTGGGCAATTGGTCGATGCAGAATCTTTTGCAGTTTTGGATGCCATTGCAGCTGTTGAGACAGGCGCTATGGACAAGCCAGTTGAAGATGTAGTAATTGAAACGATTGAAATTGAGGATTAAGATGAAGATCGGTGATAAGCTAAAGGGGCATATTACAGGAATTCAGCCCTACGGTGCCTTTGTTGAGTTAGAGACAGGGGTGATTGGGCTGATTCATATTTCAGAGATTCGGACAGGATTTATCGAAAATATCTATGAAGTTTTGAAAATTGGTGAAGAAGTGCAAGTTCAGGTTGTTGATTTGGATGAATTTTCAGGTAAAGCCAGTCTTTCCATTCGCACTCTGGAAGAAGAAAAGCATCAATTGCCAAGACGGAGACGTTTTTCAAATGATCGGATAAAGCATGGTTTTGCTCCACTTGGTCGAATGATGCCTGTTTGGACGCGTGAAGCCCTTAACAATTTGAAAGAGAAAAACTAGTCTATTAGATTTCGTATCTTTTATTAAAATCGTATATGCAAGAACAATTATTAAAACCAGGAGAGCGCATCAATCAGCTCTTTTCGACAGATATCAAGATCATTCAAAACAAAGAGGTGTTTAGCTATTCGGTGGATAGTGTTCTCTTATCACGCTTTCCTCGCTTCCCTAAACGGGGTTTAATTGTGGACTTTTGTGCAGGAAATGGGGCAGTAGGGCTTTTTGCCAGCACTCGTACTCAGGCGCAGATATTATCTGTAGAGATTCAGGAGCGCTTGGCAGATATGGCAGAGCGTTCGGTTCGATTGAATGGCTTGGAAGAGCAGATGCAGGTCATCTGCGATGATTTGAAAAATATGCCTGCCCACATTCAGGGAAGTAAGGTGGATATGATCTTGTGTAATCCGCCTTATTTCAAGGTGGATCCGCATTCCAATCTCAACGAGAGTGAACACTACCTTTTGGCCAGACACGAAATTACGACCAATCTTGAAGAAATTTGCCGAAGCGCTCAGAGTATTCTCAAGTCAAATGGGCGTTTGGCCATGGTTCATCGTCCTGACCGACTCTTGGATATCTTGGATATGTTGCAACGGCATAATCTAGCTCCCAAGCGCCTGCAATTTGTCTATCCTAAACGAGAGAAGGAGGCCAATGTGCTCTTAATCGAAGCTATCAAGGATGGATCGACCAGTGGCTTCAAGGTCCTGCCACCACTCATTGTTCACAATGATGATGGTTCTTATACGCCAGAAATTCAAGAGATTTACTATGGATCATAAGGCATACATGTATGTGGTTGAGTGCCGTGACGGTTCTTACTATACGGGCTATACAACGGATGTGAAAAAACGCCTTGCCGTTCATAATAGTGGTAAGGGAGCCAAGTATACCCGAGCACGCTTGCCAGTCAAACTCATCTATGTAGAGGGTTTTGCCAGCAAGGAAGAAGCCATGTCTGCGGAGGCTCTCCTCAAACGCAAGAAACGTCCACAGAAAGAACGATTTTTATCCGAAAATCAAGAGAAAAATCTAGTCAATCATATTGATATCTAATGAGAAGTCCTTTGACTCCTCTTACTTTTGTAAAAAAAGGAAAAAAGTGCTAAAATAAGATGAATAAATTTAAAGAGGTATTATCATGTCTAAGATTCTAGTATTTGGTCACCAAAATCCAGACTCAGATGCCATCGGGTCATCTGTAGCCTTTGCTTACCTTGCAAAAGAAGCTTATGGATTGGACACAGAAGCAGTTGCTCTCGGTACTCCAAACGAAGAAACAGCATTCGTTTTGAACTATTTTGGTGTGAAAGCACCGCGTGTTATCACATCAGCTAAAGCAGAAGGTGCAGAACAAGTCATCTTGACTGACCACAATGAATTCCAACAGTCTGTATCGGACATCGCTGAAGTAGAAGTTTATGGTGTTGTGGACCATCACCGTGTGGCTAATTTTGAAACTGCAAGCCCACTCTACATGCGTTTGGAGCCAGTTGGATCAGCTTCATCTATCGTTTACCGCATGTTCAAAGAACACGGTGTAGCAGTTCCTAAAGAGATTGCTGGTTTGATGCTTTCAGGTTTGATTTCAGATACCCTTCTTTTGAAATCACCAACAACTCACCCATCTGATAAAGTCATCGCTCCTGAATTGGCAGAATTAGCAGGCGTGAACTTGGAAGAGTACGGTCTTGCTATGCTGAAAGCTGGTACCAACTTGGCAAGCAAATCTGCTGAAGAATTGATTGATATCGATGCTAAGACTTTTGAACTCAACGGAAATAAGGTTCGTGTTGCCCAAGTCAATACAGTTGACATCGCTGAAGTTTTGGAACGTCAAGCAGAAATCGAAGCAGCAATGCAAGCAGCTAATGCAGCAAATGGCTATTCTGACTTTGTCTTGATGATTACAGACATCGTCAACTCAAACTCAGAAATATTGGCTCTTGGATCAAACATGGACAAGGTGGAAGCAGCCTTTAACTTCAAACTTGAAAACAACCACGCTTTCCTTCCAGGTGCTGTTTCACGTAAGAAACAAGTGGTTCCTCAGTTGACTGAAAGCTTTAATGGGTAAGTTCCTGAGTGATAATTAACACGAGAAAACTATGTTTTTCATATAGCTAAAGGGGTTTCGGCTCCTTTTTTTCTAGGAGAGAAAGATGTTAGAAAATGGCGATTTAATTTTTGTGAAGGACCTTTCAGATATGGGGCAAGCCATCCAGGCTTCTACGGGGTACTATAGTCATGTAGCCATCTTTTTGGACGGTTTGATCTACCATGCTAGTGAGCAAGCAGGTGTTATTTGTCAAGAACCGGCTGAATTTTTTGAACAAACTCATCTCTACGATCTTTATGTCTATCCAGAGCTGGAAGCTGACTTGGTGAAGGAGAAGGCTTGTCAGTATCTAGGAGCGCCTTATAACAGCTCTTTTTATCCAGATGGGAATGGCTTTTATTGCTCCCAGTATATTGCGGAAATTCTTCCTATTTTTGAGACTATTCCGATGCAATTTGGGGATGGGGAGCAGGAGATTAGTGATTTTTGGAGGGAATATTACAGGAAACTCGAACTTCCTGTGCCTTTGAATCAACCAGGGACCAACCCCAGTCAACTAGCAGCATCTCCTCTTTTAGAATGTAAAGAAAGGAATCTTCATGATTCAGATTTTTAATCCATCTCGTTTGACTCGACAGCCATTTTTTATAGATTTGGTTGACTATCTGGACCAGCATGACGATGTGATCCTCCGAGAAATCAAGGCTCGGTTTCCAGATGTGGCAGTTGATAAACTCATGGAAGAGTATATAAAGGCAGGTTTGATCCGAAGGGAAAACAAACGTTATTCCCTCAATCTCCCTTTTCTAGAATCGATAGACGGTCTGGCCCTTGACCAAGAGATTTTTATCAGAGAGGACAGTCCAGTCTATCAAGCCTTGTTGGAGAAGACTTTTGAGACAGAATTGCGCAATCAAACCAATGCAGCCATTCTAGTCGAAAAGACGGACTTTGCAAGACAAAAAATGACCCTGTCTAATTATTTCTACAAGGTCAAATATCAGTATCCTTTGACAGAAAAACAGCTGGAACTCTATGCCATTTTGGGAGATGTCAATCCTGAGTATGCTCTCAAGTATATGACAACTTTTTTACTGAAGTTCCTCAAAAAGGACCAGCTCATGCAGAAACGTCGTGATATCTTTGTGGATAGTTTAGTTGTCTTGGGCTATGTCGTACAAAACGAAGAAGGGAAGTATGAGTTGGCGGTTGATTTTGACAAGGAACGGTTGACTTTCTATTTACCTTAATTGCTTCATTTTGAGCAGATTGTTTGACTTTACTAAAGAATAAGCATAAACTGAATGTAAGCGATAACCATTATCGTATTAAAAGCAAAGGAGACAGAGTTATGTCACTTGAAAATAAATTGGAACAAGCAACTGGTGCTATCAAAGAAGGATTTGGTAAAGTTACTGGCGATAGCAAGACAGAAGCAGAAGGTACTGTAGAAAAAACAGTTGCGAAAGCAAAAGAGGTTGTTGAAGATGCTAAAGGTGCTGTAGAAGGTGCCGTTGAAGGTCTTAAAAACTCATTTAAGAAAGAAGACTAAAAAAATCAAGGGA
>CAJPRB010000101.1:0-6116 GCA_905372925.1 uncultured Streptococcus sp. | reverse complement strand
ACGGTATTGATCAAAGACTTGGTAAAGACAGGGTCTTTAAACATGCGAATGTAGTTGTCCAAACCAACAAACTCAAAGCTGGTCATGGAGTAGTTAAAGAAACTTGTAATGAATCCCATAATCATAGGAGCCAAGACAAAGATCACAAAGAAGAACAATACTGGTGCTAGGAAAGCGTAGGAAATCACTGTTTCCCGCATACGAATTTTATTGACTTTCACAGTCGGCACCTCTCTTTCAAATAGAATAGTTTTTGATTTTCTTGAACTGTTTTAAAATCAAAATGAAATTTTTTAAGATTCGCTTATGTAAGAACTTCATTTTAATTTCGTGACAGTTCCTTACATTTCAAACAAAAGTCCCCCTTTTCTTACACCATAGTGCACAGGGAAAAGGGGGAATCAATCTGACTTAGTGCTTATTGTTTTGTAGCTTTTTTGATAGTTTCGTTAGCTTTTTCAGTGAAGGCTTTCAAAGCATTCGCTGGTTTTTCGTCACCATTTGATACAGATTGCAACATTGGGAACCAAAGTGTTCTCATTTCAGCAAATCCATCGATAGTGTTGTAGTATGGTGAGTAGTATTTAGTCCAGCCACTGATTGTTTCCATACGTTTGTCTTCATAAAGTTTACCAAATGAAGTACGAACTGGGAAGGCACCTGTACGAACTACGTCTTTAGGACCCCATTCTTTGTCATCTGCGATGAATTGAACGAATTTCTTAGCTGCTGCGACTTTCTTGTCGTCTTTGTTGTTAAATACTGCAAATCCGTTTACAAGGTATTCAAGAGATGGTTTACCAGAGTCTGATGGGAATGGTACTTCTACCACGTCTACCTTACTTGCTTCCAAGAGTTTCGCTTGGATACCGTTTTGAGCTGGTGCCCAAAGGATTGTGTATGAAGTTTGACCGTTCGCAAAGTTTTGGATATCTGCCCCACCGTCAAATTGTGAACCATTGTTCAATAAACCGTCTTTGATCCAGCTAGCAGCTTTTTCAAGACCTTTGACGAATTTAGGATCGTCAGTTGTATATTTTGTTACATCTTTGTCTGTTACAGAACCGCCATAAAGGTTTGCGATGAAGGCACGTGTTCCTTGGTCTCCCCCTTGACCAGAACTGAACAATGAACCTGGTGTATACCCTTTATCTTTAAGCGCTTTCAAAACTTTTTCAAAGTCATCAGTTGTCCAACCTTCTTTTACAAGGTTTGCAACGCCAGCATCTTCCAACATTTTCTTGTTCATAGCCATGTAGAATGGAGCTGAACTGATTGGATACATGTAAGCTTTATCTCCAGCCTTACTTGCTTGTACGATGTTTTCGTTGTTGACATCTTTGACGAATTCGTCTGTGAAGAGGTCGTTCAACTCAGCCAATTTACCATTTTTACCGTATTGAATGATACGTCCTGGTGCGTCAAAGAGTACGTCTGGTGCTGTTCCAGCTTCGATAGCTGTTGTGATCTTTTCAGGACCTGACTTGAAGTCGATGGTTTCCAATTTCACTTTTACATCTGGATTTGCTTTTTCAAAAGCTTCGATGATTGATTTTTCATAAGTTCCAACACCGTCACCAGTTTTTTCTTGTGTGAAGACTGGGAATGCCCACCAAGTGATTTCTGTTTTTCCGCTATCGCTTCCTGTTTTTCCAGCATCTTTACTTCCACCAGAATTCCCACAAGCAGCAAGGCCAAGAATCGCAGCACCCGCAAGTACTGTACAAGCTAGTTTTCTAAATTTCATTTGTATTCTCCTAATTGATAAGCGTGTCCATATTGGACAGTGAGTAACCTTCTATTTGTATACGTTTTCATTTTATCCGACTCATCGACCACTCTCCTCTGTTTTTGAGATTGTGTTATTTAAGACCGGCAACAAAGCGTTCCGTAATCTCTTTTGGTCTAGTAATAGCTCCACCAACAACGATGCCTCGCACCCCATATTCAAGGATTTGCTTGGCTTGTTCGGGTGTATGAATTTTCCCTTCAGCGATGACATCCACTCCTGCTTCACAAAGTTTTTTGATCAGTTCAAAGTCTGGACCATCTACTTTTGGACTGTAAGAGGTGTAACCTGATAGGGTTGTTCCAACAAAATCAATTCCTGCTTCGACCGCTGCTATCCCTTCTTCAAAAGTGCTAGTATCAGCCATTAAGAGTTGATGTGGATACTTTTCTTTGACTTGTCGGATAAAGTCTTGGATTTCTAAACCATCGTAACGTTCACGTTTGGTACAATCCAGAGCAATGACCTCAATGTCTAGTTCAGCCAATTCATCAACCTCTTTCATAGTAGCTGTAATGAAAGGCTCCTGTGGCGGATAGTCACGTTTGATGATCCCGATAATCGGGAGTTTCGTAACCTCCTTGATCTCCCTGATATCACGAACACTATTTGCTCGGATACCGACTGCTCCACCTTGCTCAGCCGCTTTGACTAGCAAGGGGATAACCCCTCCCGCTTCTGTATAAAGCGGTTCGTGAGGAAGTGCCTGGCAAGAGACAATGATTCCATCTTTGATTTGTTCAATCAAGGCTTCTTTGCTGATTTGTGGCATCCTCTTTCCTCCCTTTCTTGTTCTTATGGGCTTATTATATATCATTTGTTAAGCGCTTTCAATAGCTTGTGATAGAATAGATTTCAGTTTCAAAACTATTTTATAGAACAGACTATCCTGAAAGTAGTTTCAGACTTCTTAGAATTTCTTATTAGTACACCTTGAGTCGAAAGAAAAAGATAGCAGGCTGAAAAACCTACTATCTCCTTCTATTTTTACAAAGCCAAATGATTAAAATTATTCTCTTATTCTTCTCTCTTTTTCCCCATTGCAAACAAACCAAGGAAGAAAGCTGTTAGTCCTAGTGAGGCAAGGAGTCCACTCTCCTTGTTACCCGTATCAGGAAGTGTCTGCTGAGCAAGAGGAGCTTTGTAAGTATAATCTTCTGTAGCAAGAGTCACAAGCGAATTAGCTCCCTTGTATTCTGCGAGTTCATGTACAGCTGCATTGGCTGCATTCACACCACCTTTGTACTCAGGGACTTCATGGACAGTTGCTTCGACAGCATTCACACCGCCTGTAAATTCTGGCTTCTCAACTGTTGGGGCTGCCTCTTCACCCGCTGTACCTAGTGGGCCTGTGTACTCTGGTACTTCATGAACTGCGGCCTCGACAGCATTCACACCGCCTGTAAATTCTGATTTCTCGACTGTCGGAGCTGGCTCTTCGCCCGCTGTACCTAATGAACCTGTATATTCTGGAAGTTCATGAACTGCTGCCTCAACGGCATTAACTCCGCCTGTAAATTCTGGCTTTTCAACTGTCGGAGCTGGCTCTTCGCCGGATGTCCCCAATGGGCCTGTATATTCTGGCACTTCATGAACAGCAGCTTCACTTCCATTCATTCCATTCGAGAGCTTAGTGCCCTCCACAGAGACTGGTAAATTATGCATACTTTCAATTGCACCTTCTGCCAGACCTGTAACTTTTTGTCCCATATCTTCTGAATCCACTGTAAATAGGAGGGTTTTCGTATCATACTGGGTCATGAAGCGTGCTGTTTTACCATTTGCCAATTGAAGGGTTGGAGCCTTGTTGACCAATACTTCCGAATCAAACTCCATCGCAAGAATACCTGGCCATTTTTCAATCGCGTATTTCACTTTTGCTTCTTTAGGAGAAATCCAATCCTTGGTCAAGAAATCCCAGTTGAATTTCTTGAAGGAAAGTGTATATGGAACACCTCCAGGCGCATGGTGTTCATATAAAAGTCCAAATTCATCTGGCCCAATTTGTTGAAGTGAGTTATACGCATATTCGCCTTCTTGAATCAAATGGTGGTGCAACCAAGTTAACTGGCCATCTTCTTCTACACGAGCCACTCGAATATAGCCATTTTTACGACCTGGACCATTCGCATTTGCCAAGAGAATATACTCTTTACCATTTTGAACCGTATGAGTCGCAGCCATTTGAACATAAACATCTGGTACATCGTAGCGATCAACGTTATTATCCCAAGTTAGACCACCATCATGACTGGTTGCAACCTGTAGATCTCCTGTCAATCCACGCATAAAGAGTTTGAGATCCCCATTGTTTAACTGAACAACTGAAGCCTCGGTATTTTGAGCATAATAATTGTTCATGGTGCTTGAATCAACCACGGTACCATCATAAAGTTTACGATTATCATTGACACCACCACCCATATGCCATGTTTTACCATGGTCGTCAGAGTAGATGATTCGAGATGATTGGGAACCATTGAGGTGGTTGGTACGGTTAGTCGTATAGACAGGAACGACAATCCGATCTTTATGTGGTCCAGTACGAAGGGTAATCCCCACTCCAGGACCTACACCTAAGAATTTCATCCAATCGGCTTTGACCATCGGAGTGATATCTTGAGGCGCTGACCAAGTCTTCCCGTCGTCATCACTGTAGGACATCCATAGATAGCTATCCTTGGCAATCCTAAATGGAGAAGTTTTATTTGTTGTGAAATAGATATTGCCTAGTAGCTGGTCACCCTTGTATAGATCACCTTTGTCGCTGTAGGCTGGTTTAACAGGATCTACAACGACACGGTAGTCTGTCGCCTTGCCATCTGGAGTGTATACGGTACCATTTTCTCGAATGGTATAAGCTCCCTTTTCTCCTTCACGGTAGAGGATTTGATAGGTTTTTCCGTCAATTTCTTTATAGGCTTCTTCTTTTTGCGAAGACATTCCAAAGATTCCCTTCCCTTCTGGGAACATGTCATAAATGGCAAAGATGCGTTTGGTTTCAGGATCTTGAGTCAAGGTCATGTCGATGTTCACTGGTGAACCAATAGATGGATCAGAAGCCTTTGGATTGTCACGTAAGTTGGTAATGGTTACTCGGTCTCCCCAAGTTTTACCATTGTCTTCACTACGTCTGATGACCATACCGATATCACCCCAGTCACTCGAATGGAGACGGCGTTCATCTGCACCTGCAATCAAAGTTCCTTTATCTGTCTTGAGAAGAGCTGGAATACGATAACTCTTGATACCATCTTTGTTTGGTTTATTGTTCATTCCGCCTTCAAAGACGTCTTCTTTCTCTGAGATTTTCGCACCTTCTGGAAGTTTCTTCTCCAAATCACCTCTTTCAAATAGTTGACTTCTCGTCTGAACCTCTTCTGGGCTTAAGGCACGATCATAGACGGTTAGATTTCGAACTTGTAGATTGCTTCCCCAAACTGTATTGCTGGCACGCTTGGTTGCTCCGATTTGAGCATGCGTTACATCTGGCATATCTTTGATGAACTGACCAGATTTCAGACTTGTTCGAGATAATACCCCGTTCACGTAGAGGCGCACTCGGCCTTTAGGTAGTTCTGCTGTCGGTTTTTCAACTGTGAAAGTCACTGAATTCCACTGACCAGGACGTACTTGTAAAGGAGCATCCGTATATTTATCATAGAACTGTTCCCCTTTGGCACCGCGCCCTTCAACCAAAGCTACTTGATTGTAGACTGCCATAGTGAAGTACTCATCTTTTTTGGTAGCACTCGACACAGAAAAGAGATTATAGAATGCTGGAGCTTTGGCATCGGGCTTAAACTCCATGTGAACAGTTGCGTTTTCAAGTTTCTTTAGTTTTTCTAATTCATTTGATAAATCAACTCTCTGACTATTTGACGCATTGGTTTCAACATCTTCTTTTTCTAGGACTGGAGTGGCATTTTGCAAATCCCTTGAATAATAATCACGAGGAATAGCATTCGAATCTGTTGATTTTTCCTCTTCTTTTAACGTTGTTTCCGTTGCATTTTCTGTCTTTTCTTCTACCTGCTTCTTGAGCTTATCTTGATCAAGTTCAGTCCCAACTACATTCTTATCAGCATCAGATGCATTTGCTACTACAGCTTCTTTGGGCACCTCTTCTGATGATTGGTCTTTGCCTTTTTCCACATTTTCAGTACTTGGCGCTACTACATTTCCCTGTTCTTGGGCTAAAACTGGCGAAACTCCAAATACAACTGTACCAATTAGTACAGAAGCTGTTCCAACTGCAAATTTTCTAATGCCATATCGTCGTTTTCGATCAAAATCCCTATACTTCATTTTTTAACCTTTCATATCC
>CAJPRB010000100.1:0-6175 GCA_905372925.1 uncultured Streptococcus sp. | reverse complement strand
GTCCAGCAGAAACACAATACCAAGGTCGGGACTTGGGGAAAAATCACTGTCTTGAAGGGGGCACTCAAGTTTATTGAGTTGACTGAAGATTGTGAGGTTCTAGCTGAGCACCTCTTTGAGGCAGGTGCAGACAACCCTATGGCGCAACCGCAAGCCTGGCACCGAGTAGAGGCCGCAACAGACGATGTAGAGTGGTACTTGGAGTTTTATTGTAGACCCGAGGATTACTTTTCTAAAAAGTACCAGACTAATCCAGTCCATTCAGAGGTCCTAGAGGCCATGCAGACGGTAAAACCTGGAAGAGCCTTGGATTTGGGTTGTGGTCAAGGGCGTAACTCTCTCTTTCTAGCACAGAATGGTTTTGATGTGACAGCTGTTGATCAAAATGAACTATCTCTGGAAATCTTGCAAAGCATTGTGGAGCAAGAGGATCTCGACATGCCTGTAGGACTATATGATATCAATTCAGCCAGCATTAGCCAAGCCTATGATTTTATCGTTTCAACAGTTGTTCTAATGTTTCTTCAAGCGGATCGTATTCCAGCTATTATCCAAAATATGCAGGAGCAAACTACTGTTGGAGGCTACAATCTCATCGTCTGTGCCATGGATACGGAGGATTATCCTTGCTCGGTTAACTTCCCATTCACCTTTAAAGAAGGAGAACTGGCAGACTACTACAAGGATTGGGAGTTGGTCAAGTACAATGAAAATCCAGGACATCTGCACCGTCGTGATGAAAATGGCAATCGTATTCAACTACGCTTTGCGACCATGTTAGCTAAAAAAGTCAAGTAAATCAAACTTAACTCAGCGAATAGAAACCACTTTGCAAGGTTTCTATTCGTTTTTGTTTGCGTTGGGTGATTGGGACAAGCTTAATTTTATGCTATACTAGAAGTAGGAAATCTGAGCAGTAGAGCTGTATTGCTGTCACTCTCAGCTTAAGAAGTTGTCGATGATGGAGGTGGTCGAATGACGAGTCTTTTGGTGGAATTGTATGATCGGCATGTATTGGAAAAGAATGTCTACCAAGCCTTTATCAGTGATTGTGACGAGATTCTTTTTCTATCTTTGACGAAAATAAGCAATGAAGAGAAACTCTCTCTCCGTCAGTTTATTCTTGATGAGGTGCCCCATATCCAACGAGTGAGCTTTCGTCAGCTATCTTTAGAACAACTAGCGGACCAGTTAGATTATTGCCTAGCAGGTTACGACCAAGTCCTTCTCGATGTTTTTGGAGGAGATTCGCTACTAGCCTTATCCCTCTATCAATACGGCTTGGATCGCCACCTTCCTATCGTTGCCATGGATATCGAGCGGGGAAAACAATACAAGTGGGTAGCTGGTCAGTTGGAAAAAGAAGACTTGGGCATTCCTACCCTAAGCATCCAACAGCTGATAGCTTTACGTGGTGGAAAAATGCTCAAATCAAAACGCCCTATCCCACTCAGTTCAAGAAATTTCAGCCATCAAAAAATTAGCCAGCTCTGCCATTTCCAATCCCACCCACTGGTACCAAGTGACCCAATTTTTCTCTCTAGCAAAGACCAATGATCTGCATGCTGAAACTGAAAAGATACTGGAAAACAACGGCAAGTATTATCACTATCCAGAATCCTTTATCTCCTTACTTGTGGAAGCGGGGATGCTTTGTATTGAAAGCGAAGACAAGAAACGAGTAGCATACAGCTTTCCAAGTCAAGAAGCTCAAGTCTTTTGCCGCAACAAGGGGCATATTTTAGAGCTGTATCTCTATCTCTTGGCGCTTGAATCTCAGCTGTTTGATGAATGCATGATAGGTGGTGAGATTGATTGGAATGGCATCTTTCCAGAGGCAGACAATGTTCAAAATGAGATTGATGTCATTTTGAGAAAGGGACGCTCGATTACCTTTATCTCCTGCAAGATGACAGATTTATCAGTTGAGGCCATCAATGAGCTAGAAGTCTATGCTAATCATTTTGCTGGAGAGAGTTGCCTCAAGTTGATTGTCTGTACAGGGAAAATCAATCCTGTTTATGCCAATCGCTGTCAGGAATACGGGGTGCTGGTCATTAGAAGTGAGCAGATTCCCAATCTCATTCCCATGCTAAAAAAATATTCTAAGAGACAAAAAAGATAAGAAATAATATCATGAAAGGCTGGAAATCCAGTCTTTTTTATTTTTTTTCGAATAAATGAGAAAAGGAGGTAGACCATGTTTGTAGCCAGAGATGTCAAGGGAAAATTGGTGAATGCCCTCGAAAAAAACGTGCCCAAGCAAGCTTATACTTGTCCAAGCTGTGGGGGCGGACTACGATTACGCCAAGGACAGAGTATTCGAACGCACTTTGCCCATGAAAGGTTAAGGGATTGTATCGCTATTTTTGAAAATGAAAGTCCAGAACACTTGGGCAACAAAGAAGCCCTTTATCACTGGGCCAAGAAAGATAGTCAGGTCGCCTTAGAATATAGTTTGCCCGAGATTCAGCAGGTTGCGGATGTTCTCGTCAATGAGAAATTAGCTCTGGAGGTTCAGTGCAGTCCCTTGTCTCAAAAGCTTTTAGGCGATAGAAGCCAAGGATACCGTAGCCAGGGCTATCAGGTTATCTGGCTACTGGGAGAAAAACTCTGGTTAAAAGAGAGACTTACACAACTGCAAAGGGGATTTCTTTATTTTAGTCAAAATATGGGATTCTATGTTTGGGAACTAGATTTCAAAAAGCAAGTTTTGAGACTCAAATACCTTCTACATCAGGACCTACGTGGCAAGCTTCATTTTCAGGTCAAGGAATTTCCCTATGGCCAAGGAAATCTCTTGGAAATTCTACGATTTCCTTATCAAAAACAAAAACTGCCTCGTTTTGCAGTTGTGCAAGATTCCACTATCTGTCACTACATTCGCCAGCAGTTGTACTATCAAACGCCCTACTGGATGAAGAAACAGGAGGAAGCTTATTATCAAGGAGACAATCTATTAAACCGTCAACTAGACGACTGGTATCCTCAAGTCAAGCCGATAGAATCAGGTGATTTTTTGCAGATTGAAACGGATTTGACTAGCTATTATAGAAATTTTCAGGCCTACTATCAAAAGAATCCGAAAAATAATCGCCAAAAGCTCTATCCACCAGCCTTTTATCACTTATATTTCTCAAAAAATGTGGTAAAATAGAAAGGATGGAGGAATCTTATGGTATTACAACGACATGAAATAAATGAAAAAGATACATGGGATCTTTCGACAATCTACCCAACAGACCAGGCTTGGGAAGAAGCCTTGAAAGATTTAACTGAAAAAGTACAAACAGCATCTCAGTATGAGGGACATCTCTTGGACAGCGCAGACAGTTTGCTTGAGATCACAGAATTCTCACTCGACTTGGAACGCCAAGTTGAAAAGCTTTATGTCTATGCACATATGAAAAATGACCAAGATACGCGTGAAGCCAAGTATCAAGAGTACTATGCTAAGGCAATGACCCTATACAGTCAGTTAGAACAAGCCTTTTCATTCTATGAACCTGAGTTTATGGAGATTAGCGAAGAGCAGTATGCGGCTTTCCTAGAAGCTCAACCAAAACTCCAAGTTTACAAACACTTTTTTGATAAGCTCTTGCAGAAGAAAGACCATGTTCTTTCACAACGTGAGGAAGAATTACTCGCTGGAGCAGGAGAAATCTTTGGCGCTGCTAGTGAAACCTTTGCTATTTTGGACAATGCGGATATTAGCTTCCCATACGTCCTTGATGACGAAGGCAATGAAGTGCAACTCTCACACGGTACTTACATCCGTTTGATGGAGTCTAAAAATCGTGAAGTGCGTCGTGGTGCCTATGAATCCCTTTATGCGACTTACGAGCAATTCCAACACACTTACGCTAAGACCTTGCAGACAAATGTTAAGGTGCAAAACTACCGCGCAAAAGTTCGCAACTATAAGAGTGCTCGCCATGCAGCCCTCGCAGCAAACTTTGTTCCAGAAAGTGTCTATGACAATTTGGTAGCAGCAGTTCGCAAGCATTTGCCACTCTTGCATCGATACCTAGGACTTCGTTCTAAAATCTTGGGAATTTCCGACCTCAAGATGTACGATGTTTACACACCGCTATCTTCAGTAGAATACAGCTTTACTTATGAGGAAGCCTTGAAGAAAGCAGAAGAAGCCTTGGCGGTCTTGGGTGATGATTACTTGAGCCGTGTCAAACATGCCTTTAGCGAGCGTTGGATTGATGTCTATGAAAACCAAGGCAAGCGTTCTGGTGCCTATTCTGGTGGTTCTTATGATACAAATGCCTTTATGCTTCTCAACTGGCAGGATAATCTAGATAATCTCTTTACCCTTGTCCATGAAACAGGTCACAGTATGCACTCAAGCTATACTCGAGAAACCCAACCTTATGTTTATGGAGATTATTCTATCTTCTTGGCTGAGATTGCCTCAACGACCAACGAAAATATCTTGACGGAGAAATTGTTGGAAGAAGTAGAAGACGACGCAACGCGCTTTGCTATTCTCAATAACTTCCTAGACGGTTTCCGTGGAACAGTCTTCCGTCAAACTCAATTCGCTGAGTTTGAACATGCCATCCACCAAGCAGACCAAAATGGAGAAGTCTTGACAAGTGATTTCCTCAATAAGCTCTACGCTGACTTGAACCAAGAGTACTATGGACTCAGCAAGGAAGACAATCCTCAGATCCAATACGAGTGGGCACGCATTCCACACTTCTACTATAACTACTATGTTTATCAATATTCAACTGGTTTTGCAGCTGCTTCAGCCTTGGCTGAAAAGATTGTCCATGGTAGTCAAGAAGACCGTGACCGCTATATCGACTACCTCAAGGCAGGTAAGTCAGACTATCCACTTAATGTCATGAGAAAAGCGGGTGTTGATATGGAGAAGGAAGACTACCTCAACGATGCCTTTGCAGTCTTTGAACGTCGCTTGAACGAGTTTGAAGCCCTTGTTGAAAAATTGGGACTAGCTTAAGATGGTAGAGTCTTACAGTAAAAATGCCAATCACAATATGCGCCGGCCTGTCGTCAAGGAAGAAATCGTAGAACTCATGCGCCAGCGTCAAAAACAGGTGACAGGTTCTTTGAAAGAATTGGAGACCTTCGCTCGCAAGGAAAATATTCCCATCATTCCTCATGAAACAGTTGCTTATTTCCGTTTTCTCATGGAAAGTCTGCAACCTAAGAACATTTTGGAAATTGGGACGGCTATCGGTTTTTCAGCACTCTTGATGGCGAAACATGCGCCAGATGCCAAGATTACAACCATTGACCGTAATCCAGAAATGATAGGCTTTGCCAAGGAAAACTTTGCCCAGTTTGACAGTCGTAAGCAAATCACTCTTTTAGAGGGAGATGCAGTCGATGTTTTATCTACTTTGACAGAAACTTATGACTTTGTCTTTATGGACTCAGCCAAGTCCAAGTACATCGTCTTTTTGCCAGAAATCCTTAAACATTTGGAAGTCGGTGGAGTGGTCGTCTTGGATGATATTTTCCAAGGGGGCGATGTTGCCAAGGACATCATGGAAGTCCGCCGTGGTCAACGCACCATTTATAAAGGTTTGCAAAGACTTTTTGACGCAACTTTGGATAATCCAGGTCTAACAGCGACTCTAGTTCCACTTGGGGACGGCATTCTCATGCTGAGAAAAAATGTAGCAGATGTGCAGCTTCCTGAGAGTGAATGATTTTTAGAAAAATTTAAGACAATTTAGTAAAATAGAGAAGGTAACTTACCATAAAAGGAGTAAACATGAAGAAAAAACTATTGGCAGGAGCCATTACCTTATTATCTGTAGCGACTTTGGCTGCTTGTTCAAAAAGTTCTGAAGGGGCTGACCTCATCAGCATGAAGGGTGATGTCGTCACTGAACACCAATTTTATGAACAAGTCAAAAACAATCCAACTGCGCAACAAGTCTTGCTTAATATGACCATCCAAAAAGTATTTGAAAAACAATATGGTTCAGAAGTGACTGACAAAGAGGTGGATGATGCCGTTGCTGAGGAACAAAAGAAATACGGCGATAGCTACAACAGCGTACTTCAACGTGCGGGTATGACTCCTGAGACTCGTAAAGCTCAAATTCGCACAAGTAAGTTGGTCGAATTGGCAGTTAAAAAAGCCGCAGAGAGTGAATTGACTGACGAAGCTTACCAAAAAGCTTTT
>CAJPRB010000099.1:0-6184 GCA_905372925.1 uncultured Streptococcus sp. | reverse complement strand
TAGCATTTTCAGATCCTTGCCCGATTTTTTCACCCTTGTAAGAGTACCAAGCTCCTGCTTTTTGGATGATATCAAGGTCACTTGCAATCTTCAAGAGTTCACCAGTCTTAGAAATCCCTTCTCCGTACATGATTTCAACAAAAGCTTCTTTAAACGGTGGAGCCACCTTGTTTTTAACAACCTTGATCTTGGTTTCCTTACCGACATTGGTATCTTTTTGGTCACCAGTTCCCTTGATTTGTGTGCTTCCACGAACATCCAAACGGACTGAAGCGTAGAATTTCAGAGCACGTCCACCAGGTGTTGTTTCTGGGTTTCCAAACATGACCCCAACTTTTTCACGCAACTGGTTGATAAAGATGGCAATTGTTTTGGTCTTATTGATAGAAGCACCAAGTTTACGCATGGCCTGGCTCATCATACGAGCTTGCAAACCAACGTGGCTGTCTCCAATGTCTCCATCGATTTCTGCACGAGGTACGAGAGCAGCAACTGAGTCGATAACGACAAGGTCAACTGCACCTGAGTCAATCAATTTTCCAGCAATTTCAAGACCTTGCTCTCCTGAGTCTGGTTGTGACAAGAGCAATTCGTCAATGTTCACACCAAGGGCTGCAGCATAGGCTGGATCAAGCGCATGTTCTGCATCGATAAAGGCTGCGATACCACCTTCTTTCTGTGCTTGCGCAACAGCGTGAAGGGCAACCGTTGTCTTACCAGAAGACTCTGGTCCGTAGATTTCGATGATACGTCCCTTAGGATAACCACCTGAACCAAGAGCAATGTCAAGAGCCAAGGAACCTGAGCTCATCACTTGTACCTTTTGCTCTGCGCGCTCACCCAAGCGCATGATTGAGCCTTTACCGAAGTCTTTCTCGATCAATTTAAGGGCATCGTTCAAGGCTTTTTCACGATCCGCTCCAAACTTTTTTGAAATTTCATCTAATTTTTTTGGTTTTTTCGCCATTCTATTCTCCTGTATTCTAATAGTCCTAAGACCTATCTACTATTATATCAAAAGTTAGTCACTTAATAAAGCCTTGCGAACTAGGTTAAAGGCATGCATGACCGCAATCTGACGAACATCTGCTCGGCTCCGCCCTGCGATATTAGCCTTGATAACTTCTGTCCCTTTTGCATGTGCCAAGCCAATAAAGACTGTCCCAGCTGGATGATCCTCTAGGCTATCTGGCCCAGCCACACCCGTCAAACTGACTCCGTAGTCAGACTGAGTCTTTAGCCGTGCCTGCTCTGCCATCTTTTGAGCCGTAAACTCTGAAACGACCCCGTGTTCTTTCAGCTCTTGCTCGGAAATATCCAGCATCTTAGACTTTTCTTCTAAACTGTATGTGACAAACCCTCCATTAAAGATGGCAGAAACGCCCGAAAAGCCTGCTAATGTCGCTTGAAAGAGGCCTGCTGTTAAGCTCTCCGCTGCGGTAATGCTTTTCTTTCTCTTCTTAAGCTCTTCTACAACAACACTTGCTAGGCTGGTCTCCTCCCCATATCCATAACAGATGTCTCGCAGTGACAGTCCCTCGAAAGTCTGGCGATCTAAGATTTGATTTTCCAAGGTGTCCAAGGCTTGATCAGCCTTTTCTTGACTGACTGCTTTTGTGGACAAGCGTAAGGTCACCTCTCCCGTTTTGGCATAAGGTGCCAAGGTCGGATCAGTTTGATGGTCAATCAAATCCGCTAAAATGGTCACCAACTGACTTTCTCCAATCCCAAAGAAACGGAGCACACGTGAGTATAACTTGGTACCAGTCATCAACTTGGGCAAAAGTTGATTTAAGACCATGGGTTTCAACTCACTTGGCGGTCCTGGGAGGACCACGTAGGTCACGCCATCTACTTCCGATACCCCTCCTACCGCTAAGCCTGTCTCATTTGGCAGTGGAGTCGCCCCTTCTACAATTTGGGCTTGGCGCTCATTATTAGGTGTCCGAGCATAGTCTGGCCTTTGAGCAAAAAAGACATCCAGTTTCTCTTGCGCTTGAGGGTCAAACACTAAGTTTTTTCCCAAAAATTTTGCCAGAGTTTGTTTGGTTAAATCATCCTCAGTTGGCCCTAAGCCCCCTGTCAAAATGACTAGACTACTACGCGAACTCGCAATCTCTAGCAAGGACATGAGACGCGCTTCATTATCTCCCACAGCTGTTTGGAAGTAGACATCTACTCCAATTTCTGCTAGCTTTTCTGATAAAAACTGGGCGTTGGTATTGACGATCTGCCCTGTTAAAATTTCCGTTCCTACAGCAATGATTTCTGCTTTCATCTTTCCTCCTACCTATCTATTCGAATTTTTTTGAAAAAATCGCAGGAAAGTCCCACGATTTGATTCTTTGTTTTATTCTATCTCTTCGTTTGAAGCATTTGTGGAAGGTGCTGTTCGACCATAAAGATTTTCATACAGAACAGCGTTGGTCTCCAACTCTGCTACGTCCTCTCTCCCTAGGGAACGACGCAAGAGATTTTGCATTTCCAGCATATGCTCTCTCGTTACGATTTGATAAGAGATTCCTTGCAACTCAGCATCTTCACCACGAAGTTGATGAGTTTCGATGTTTTTAAAGGAATCTTGGTAACCAAGTAGTTGTGGAATACTGGAGGCAGACAAATCAACATTTGTCTGCATATTATCACTAAGCGCTTTTAAGATAGCTTGATAATGACTGATACTGTTGAGGCTCAAGACCTTTTCCATAATCTTTTGAATGACTTCACGTTGACGTTTTTGACGACCATAGTCTCCCTCAGGATCCTGATAACGCATCCGTGAATAGACCAGGGCTTCCTCACCATTCAAAGTTTGCTCACCGACTCCAATCGAGATTTTATTAAATTCTTCCTGATCAGCAATCGAAATTGGAAAACCGAGTGTGTTGTTGACTGTGATGCCCCCAACTGCATCAACTAGCTGTTGGAGTCCTTGCATGTTGACCATCACATAACGATCAATATGAATGTTCATCATTTTTTGAATGGTTGAAATAGCCAACTCTGCACCGCCATTGGCATAGGCAGCATTGAGTTTTGCTTCCTGAACTTGGCCATTTCCAGTCTCAATCTTGGTCAAAATATCCCGTTCCAAACTCATCATAGTGGTTTTCTTTGTTTTGGGATTAACCGTCAAGAGAATCATAGAATCACTATTTCCCGCCCACGGGTCTGTACGTTCCACATTTCCCGTATCTACCCCCATCAAGAGGATGGTCAGAGGCTCAGTCGCTTCGATAACATTGGTTTCCTCACCAATTTTCTTATAAGTTTTTTTACTTAATGTTTCAGTTCCTTGATAATAAATAGTATAGGCATAAGCACCCACACCTAAAGCCGTTACTGCTAGAAAGGCTAGCACCATTCCGATTATTTTTTTTACCATCTTATAACTTATCTATCAGTCTACCCATCAGGCAAACGTCTAAAAATTTCCCTTCTTCTAAATAGGCTCCTCTTTCTTGTAAGCCTTCTGTAACAAATCCAAATTTTGAATAGAGGTGGATAGCTGCCTCGTTGCGCTTTTGTACACTGAGCTGCAAACGACGCAGAACTCCACTGGTTTTAGCCCACTCAATTCCCTCTTCAAGGAGTATGCTTCCTAAGTCATGATTCCAAAACTTCCTTTGGATGACCAAAAAGATATCCCCGATGTGACGAATCCGTATACGTTGCTCTGCCGTGATGTTCAAAACACCTGCAATTTCATCATTCAGGAGGGCTAGGAGGGTGATTTGGTTATCTGAAGTCGCTTGCTTTTCAATAAAAAGCGCCATTTCAGATTCTGTCATCAGGATACCATTTTCATCCAGACTAGTAAAATCTGTCTCCTGTCCAACTAAATCCAAAAATGCAACCAAAGCAGCTGCATCATGAGCTTCAGCCTCACGAATACAAAGTTCATACTCCATTTTGAAGCTCCTTGATGAGTTGTTCAGCCCGAGAACCATGAGCTGTAAATTGAAGGCGACGACCTTCAGCCTCTTTCAAGAGTTCCAACTCCAAGTAGGAATCTGGTAAATCCTCACCCAAAAGATGGCCCCACTCGATAACGGTCACACCACCACCAAAGAGAAACTCATCCAAGTCAATCGAATCAGCATCCCCCTCAATCCGATAGACATCCAAGTGGTAGAGCGGAAGGCGACCCTCATACTCTCTCACGATAGTGTACGTTGGACTTTTGATCATCTGACGAATACCCAATCCCTTGGCAAGACCCTTGGTAAAGGTTGTTTTACCAGCGCCCAGTTCTCCAGACAAGATCAAAACATCGTTTTTTTGGAGCAAGGTTCCTAGGCGTTCTCCTAGATTGATCAGCTCTTCTTCATTTTTTGTGTACATACTACTATTATACCAAAAAGTTTTCTTTTATGTAAATTTTCTTTACAAACTTACTATAACAACTTTGGTAAAACAGGGGATTTTTATTGATCGAAAAGAGTTTTTAAAAGAATATACACATAGCACTCACAAGTAAAATATCTCGGATCACATGACCGTAAAAGGAAAATTCTCTTCTCATAGATTTTGGAAATAAAAACCGAGCAAAAATGAATCCCAAACCAACATAAAAAACAATGGATAAAACTGTCATTGGATTTCTCAAGAACAGCAAGGTTGCCAGAACTGTCAGGAAAACTGTTTTTTTCTTATCGAGAGTGGTTTTCAAATCTCGACTGTACTTTTCAAATGGTAAAAAGACAAGTAAATCAATCCCAAACAAGAAAAAGAAGAAAGGCAAGAAAAGATCTACCAACTCTTGCTGAAAAGCTGTCTGTGTTAAAATAGTCTCCGACAACACCAGACAGACACCTACTAGGTTTAAGACCAACAAGGTACTATAAAATAGTTTCACTTTTTTCTGACTGTTTATAATGCTATGAACATCCTGATCTCGAGTATAAAAGAAATTCATCCCCGCGCACAGACCTGATGCCAATACGATAAACACTAGAAAATAAGCGCTTGACTGCTTTAAAGTTAAGATGGATCCCTTCCACAGTAAGCAGCTACTCAGACTAATCTGGATCAAAGCCAGTAACAATAAGATGCGAATTGATTTTATCATTTTCAGTCCCCCTTCGTATACATGATTATACTCTGCAAGAAAGATAAAATCCCTCCCCTCTTCTCAAGTGTCCTATTTTAACGCTCAACTGACAAAAATGGAAAATTATTGGTGAGGATTATTTTTAAGTTCTGACAGACCTCTATCCGATATTTTTTTACTTTTTGAGAATGAACTAAAAAATGGTTAAAGCGATTTGAGAGATATTATGTCGTGCTCACCTAACCCCAATAGATAGAAGAGTAAAAAAAAGAGAACCCGAAGGCTCTCTTATTTGCTTTTATTCTACTGTTTCTTCAACTTGGATTTCCACAGCTTCCTCTACTGGAGCATTTTCTGTCTCTTCTTGTTCTGGAGCCAGATAGGCTGCTTCATTGATAGCTTGTGGTTCAAGGTTACGGTAGCGAGCCATACCAGTACCTGCTGGGATGATCTTACCGATGATAACATTTTCCTTGAGTCCAAGGAGATGGTCTTTCTTACCACGGATAGCCGCATCTGTAAGGACACGAGTTGTTTCCTGGAAGGAAGCCGCTGACAAGAAACTGTTGGTTTCAAGTGAGGCTTTGGTAATTCCCATAAGGACTGGGCGACCTGTCGCTGGAACTCCACCTGCGATAAGAACATCCTTGTTGGCATCTGTAAAGTCGTTGATATCCATGAGGGTACCCATAAGAAGGTCTGTATCACCTGGATCCATGACACGAACTTTACGGATCATTTGACGAACCATTACCTCGATGTGCTTGTCACCGATTTCTACCCCTTGGCTACGGTAAACTTTTTGTACTTCACCGAGAAGGTAAGTTTCAACTGACAAGACATCACGAACAGCAAGGAGACGTTTTGGTTGGATAGAACCTTCTGTAAGAGCTGCACCGCGAGAGACTTGGTCTCCAACTTCGACACGCATACGTGCTGTAAATGGCACTACGTATTCACCTTCACCAGTTTCACCCTTAACAAAGACTTTCTTAGTACGAGTTGAAGCATCTTCTTCGATGGCTGTAACCTCACCCTTGACTTCTGTGATGACCGCTTCCCCTTTAGGGTTACGAGCTTCAAAGATTTCTTGGACACGAGGAAGACCCTGAGTGATATCGGTATTTGAGG
>CAJPRB010000098.1:0-6262 GCA_905372925.1 uncultured Streptococcus sp. | reverse complement strand
TGCTCCATGATATGGATAAGGCAGTGGAACGGATTCGTCAGGCTATTGAAGAAGGGGAGAATATCCTCGTTTACGGTGACTATGATGCGGATGGTATGACTTCGGCTTCGATTATTAAGGAAAGTTTGGAACAGCTTGGCGCCGAGTGCCGAGTTTATCTGCCAAATCGTTTTACCGATGGCTATGGCCCCAATGCCAGTGTCTATAAATACTTTATCGAGCAAGAGGGAATTTCCTTGATTGTGACGGTGGACAATGGGGTTGCAGGTCACGAAGCTATTGAACTAGCTCAGTCTATGGGAGTGGATGTCATTGTGACCGACCACCATTCCATGCCGGAAACCCTTCCTGATGCCTATGCGATTGTTCACCCTGAGCATCCGGATGCGGACTATCCCTTCAAACAGTTGGCTGGTTGTGGAGTGGCTTTCAAGCTAGCTTGCGCTCTTTTAGAAGAAGTGCAAGTGGAATTGCTTGATTTGGTCGCTATCGGAACCATTGCAGATATGGTGAGCTTGACAGATGAAAACCGTATCATGGTTCAATATGGTCTGGAAATGCTGGGGCATACTCAGCGTATCGGTTTGCAAGAAATGCTAGATATGGCTGGGATTGCTGCTAATGAAGTAACAGAAGAAACGGTTGGTTTTCAGATTGCCCCTCGTTTAAATGCCTTGGGGCGATTGGATGATCCCAATCCTGCCATTGATTTGCTGACTGGGTTTGACGATGAGGAAGCACATGAGATTGCCCTCATGATTCACCAGAAAAATGAAGAACGTAAGGAGATCGTTCAGTCAATCTATGAAGAAGCTAAGACCATGGTAGATCCTGAGAAGAAGATCCAGGTTTTGGCCAAGGAAGGCTGGAATCCTGGTGTTCTGGGTATCGTGGCTGGGCGTTTGCTAGAGGAATTGGGGCAGACAGTCATCGTTCTTAATATAGAAGATGGTCGTGCTAAGGGTAGCGCTCGTAGTGTGGAAGCAGTCGATATTTTTGAAGCTCTGGATCCCCATCGAGATCTCTTCATCGCCTTTGGTGGCCATGCTGGTGCAGCAGGAATGACGCTGGAAGTAGAAAAAATCACAGATTTGTCTCAGGTTTTGGAAGACTATATCCGTGAAAAAGGCGCAGATGCTGGTGGCAAGAACAAGTTAAATCTAGATGAAGAGCTGGATTTGGAGACTCTTAGTTTAGAAACGGTTAAAAGCTTTGAACGCTTGGCACCCTTTGGGATGGATAATCAGAAACCTGTCTTTTATATCAAGGATTTTCATGTCGAAAGCGCCCGTACTATGGGAGCAGGCAATGCCCACCTCAAACTAAAAATTTCCAAGGGTGAAGCGAGTTTTGAAGTGGTGGCCTTTGGTCAAGGCAGATGGGCGACAGAATTTTCTCAAACCAAGAATCTAGAATTGGCAGTCACCCTGTCTGTCAATCAATGGAATGGCCAAACTGCTCTCCAGTTGATGATGGTGGATGCGCGTGTGGAAGGCGTTCAACTCTTTAACATTCGTGGGAAGAACGCAGCCTTGCCAGAAGGGGTTCCAGTCTTGGACTTCGCTGGAGAAGTGCCGGATTTGGCGAATAGTGAGGCGGTTGTTGTAAAAACCATTCCTGAGGATATTACCTTACTGAAGACTATTTTTCAGGAACAGAATTTCTCAGCTGTCTATTTCAAAAATGACATTGACAAGGCCTACTATCTTACAGGTTATGGGACCAGAGAACAGTTTGCTAAATTGTACAAGACCATTTATCAGTTTCCAGAGTTTGATATTCGCTATAAGTTGAAGGATCTGGCGGCTTATCTCAATATCCAACAAATCTTGCTGGTCAAGATGATTCAAGTATTTGAAGAGCTAGACTTTGTGACGATCAAAGATGGGGTTATGACAGTCAATAAAGAAGCGCCAAAGAGAGAGATAGGAGAAAGTCAGATTTATCAAACTCTCAAACAAACTGTCAAAAATCAAGAAATCATGGCGCTGGGTACCGTGCAGGAAATGTATGATTTTTTGATGGAAGAAAACTAGAAGATAGGAAAGAGTTGGGCAACCAGCTCTTTTTTGAAAACAAATCTTCATTTTGAAAATCATCAAAAAAATGGTATAATGGTAGGAAAAGATTCGGCTGAAAGTTTTAGAACTTTTAGAATAAAAGGGTAAATTCACCCTATAATCAAGATAAATTGAGTTTCGGAGGGAAAATGAGTAATATCAGTTTAACAACACTAGGTGGTGTACGAGAAAATGGGAAAAATATGTACATTGCTGAGATCGGCGATTCGATTTTTGTTTTGGATGCAGGGCTTAAATACCCTGAAAATGAACAACTAGGGGTTGATGTCGTCATTCCCAATATGGACTACCTTTTTGAAAATAGCGACCGTATCGCAGGGGTCTTCTTGACCCACGGACATGCGGATGCCATTGGAGCTCTGCCTTACCTTTTGGCAGAAGCGAAGGTGCCTGTGTTTGGCTCTGAGTTGACCATTGAGTTGGCCAAACTCTTTGTCAAAGGCAATGATACGGTTAAGAAATTCAATGACTTCCATGTGATTGATGAGGATACGGAAATTGACTTTGGAGGAACTGTAGTTTCCTTCTTCCGTACAACTCACTCCATCCCGGAAAGTTTGGGAGTTGTCTTGAAAACTCCAAAAGGCAGCATTGTTTATACAGGGGACTTCAAGTTTGACCAGACGGCTAGTAAATCCTATGCGACGGATTTTGCCCGTTTGGCAGAAATCGGTCGTGAGGGTGTCTTAGCGCTTCTCAGTGACTCTGCGAATGCGGATAGCAATATCCAGGTGGCGAGCGAGAGTGAAGTTGGAGACGAAATTACCCAGACCATTGCGGACTGGGAAGGTCGTATCATTGTTGCGGCAGTTGCCAGCAACCTCTCTCGTATCCAGCAGGTTTTTGATGCTGCTGCGGATACAGGCCGTCGAGTTGTTCTGACTGGTTTTGATGTTGAAAATATTGTCCGAACAGCGATTCGTCTCAAGAAATTGTCTCTAGCCAACGAAAGTCTCTTGATCAAACCCAAAGAAATGTCTCGATTTGAAGACCATGAATTGATTATTCTTGAGACAGGTCGTATGGGTGAACCTATCAATGGACTTCGTAAGATGTCCATTGGACGCCACCGTTATGTGGAAATCAAAGATGGGGATTTGGTCTATATCGTAACGACTCCATCTATCGCCAAAGAAGCTGTTATGGCGCGTGTGGAAAATATGATCTACCAAGCTGGTGGTGTGGTAAAACTCATTACCCAAAGCTTGCGCGTATCTGGACACGGGAATGCGCGTGATTTGCAGTTGATGATCAATCTTTTGCAACCAAACTACCTCTTCCCTATCCAAGGAGAATACCGTGAGTTGGATGCGCATGCCAAGGCTGCTATGGCAGTTGGGATGTTGCCAGAGCGTATCTTCATCCCTAAAAAGGGAACGACCATGTCCTACGAACACGGAGACTTTGTCCCATCTGGAGCAGTTTCTGCAGGTGATGTCTTGATTGATGGAAATGCCATCGGGGATGTTGGAAATGTCGTCCTTCGTGACCGTAAGGTCTTGTCAGAGGATGGAATCTTTATCGTGGCAATCACTGTCAACCGTCGTGAGAAGAAAATTGTGGCCAAGGCTCGCGTCCATACACGTGGATTTGTTTATCTCAAGAAGAGTCGCGATATTCTTCGTGAAAGTTCAGAATTGATTAACCAAACGGTAGAAGAGTATCTTCAAGGTGACGATTTTGACTGGGCAGAGCTCAAAGGCAAGGTTCGTGACAATCTGACCAAGTACCTCTTTGATCAAACCAAGCGTCGCCCAGCAATCTTGCCAGTCGTGATGGAAGCAAAATAATAAGCAGAATACCTACAGAAAAAGTCGAATTTCGGCTTTTTCTTATAGAATAGTATAAAGGAGAAAACCATGGCAGTTATGAATATTGAGTATTACTCAGAAGTTTTGGATATGGAGTGGGGCGTTACCGTACTCTATCCAGATGCTAGTCGGGTGACTGAACCAGATTGCACAGATATTCCTGTTCTTTATCTTTTGCACGGAATGTCGGGAAATCAAAATAGCTGGCTCAAGCGAACCAATGTCGAGCGTTTGTTGCGCGGAACTAATCTCATTGTCATCATGCCCAATACTAGCAATGGCTGGTACACAGATACCCAGTACGGTTTTAACTACTTTACTGCTCTAGCAGAAGAGTTGCCTCAGGTTATGAAACGTTTCTTCCCCAATATGACCAGCAAGCGAGAAAAGACCTTCATAGCAGGTCTTTCCATGGGTGGCTACGGCTCCTTCAAACTCGCTCTAGCAACAAATCATTTTTCTCATGCAGCTAGTTTTTCTGGTGCGCTCAGTTTTCAGGAATTTTCTCCTGAAAGTCAGGATTTGGGCTCACTTTCCTACTGGCGAGGAGTTTTTGGAGAGATTAAAGACTGGACATCTAGTCCTCATTCGCTTGAAAGCATGGCTGCGAAATCGGATAAAAAGACCAAACTATGGGCTTGGTGTGGGGAGCAAGACTATCTATACTCTGCCAATAATCTCGCAGTGAAAAACCTCAAAAAACTTGGTTTTGAAGTGACCTATAGTCACAGTCTAGGCAAGCACGAGTGGTACTACTGGGAAAAACAATTGGAGCGTTTTTTGGCTACACTACCAATTAACTTTGTTTTAGAAGAGCGCTTATCTTAGTTTTAGGTTTCTTTCAGCTTTCTTCAGTAAAATAGAGAATCTATCTTGATCAAGGAGAATGTGACTTCAAGATAGGTTCTTATTTTTATGAAAGGTGGGGCGTCATGTTCTGGATTATTCGATTATTCTTCCGATTTCTTTTGGGAATTTGGCGTTTCTTTTGGCGTCTGGTCTGGACCTTGGTCATCATCCTTCTCCTTGCTTTTGGAGTGGTTTGGTATCTGTCTGGTGATTTTCATTCTGCGGTCAATCAAGTTGAAAAAATGAGTAAGATTGGTCAAGATGGCTGGAGTCAATGGAAGGAGACGGGAACGCTGGAAGTCTTGTCTCAGACAGACAGTCACCAACATGCAGAAGGCAGGTGGGCTCAGGCCTCAGCTCGCATCTATATTGAACCTCAAATGGATGAGACCTTCCAAGGTGCCTATGCAGAAGCTATAAAAAACTGGAATCAAACAGGAGCCTTTACCTTTGAGGTGGTTGCGGATCCTAGTCAGGCAGATATTGTGGCAAGTGAGATGAATGATGGATCGACAGCTGTAGCCGGTCAAGCTGAGAGTCAAACCAATTTGTTGACCAATCAATTTATATCTGTAACGATTCGCCTGAATCACTATTATCTATCCAATCCAAACTATGGTTATTATTATGAACGGATCGTGCACACGGCGGAGCACGAACTGGGGCATGCCATCGGGTTGGATCATACCAACGAAACCTCTGTCATGCAACCGGCAGGTTCCTACTATGGAATTCAGCCTCGGGATGTGAAAGCTGTTCAAGAACTCTATACCAGTAGCGACTAGATGAAGTCGGTACAATCTAAAATGAAACCAAAGCTCCTCCATCAAGCGGTGGGTGGGGCTTTTTGTTCGTCCTGTCACAGGCTTTTTGCTATAATGGAACTATGAATAACTTGATCAAATCAAAACTAGAGCTCTTGCCGACCAGTCCTGGTTGTTACATTCACAAGGATAAAAATGGCACCATTATCTATGTAGGAAAGGCTAAAAATCTGCGCAATCGTGTGCGGTCTTATTTTCGCGGGAGTCATGATACCAAGACGGAGGCTCTGGTGTCTGAGATTGTAGATTTTGAATTTATCGTCACTGAGTCTAATATTGAGGCTCTTCTCCTAGAAATCAACCTGATCAAGGAAAATAAGCCCAAGTACAATATCATGCTCAAGGATGATAAGTCTTATCCTTTCATCAAAATCACCAATGAACGCTATCCTCGCTTGATTATCACCCGTCAGGTCAAAAAGGACGGTGGTCTCTACTTTGGTCCCTATCCCGATGTGGGAGCGGCTAATGAAATCAAGCGGCTTTTAGATCGGATTTTCCCTTTTCGTAAGTGTACCAACCCGCCCTCTAAAGTCTGTTTTTATTACCATATTGGGCAATGTATGGCCCACACTATCTGTAAGAAGGATGAGGCCTACTTCAAGTCCATGGCTCAGGAGGTTTCTGATTTCCTAAAGGGGCAGGATGACAAAATCATCGATGACCTCAAGGGGAAGATGGCAAAGGCAGCTCAAAG
>CAJPRB010000097.1:0-6302 GCA_905372925.1 uncultured Streptococcus sp. | reverse complement strand
ACTTTTTTATTCTATCGATTTGATTGATTTGAGCGAGTTGATGAGCTTGTTCCCGAACTACCACTTGAACTTGGGAGAGTTGGGGTAGGAAGAGTGGGTAAACTTCCTAAAATGCTCTTCCAAGCATTTTGATAATCGGCATCGCTCCCTCCGATGGCAAAGCGGTAAGTAGTTACTGGCGCCCCTTCTTTAGTAGCCCAATAGCTCGTTACTGTAGAACCTGAAACGGTGACTTCTTTGCCATTGATTGTGACCTTGCCAGGTTTCTCTCCTGTCGATTTGAGGACTTGAGACTTGGTCACACTTGAGTCTAGGCTAAAACGTTCATTGCCCCAAATGCCAGGTTCGGCTTGTTGAATGGCATTGACCAAGTGAGCCATATAATTGGCGTTGCGATAGTGACCTGCTCCTTTAGCTAGCGGTCGGTTGTCGTCGTGACCTAACCAGCCCCCTAGAGTCAAGCGTGGCGTAGAAAGCATAAGCCACATATTTTCATCTTCATTGGTCGTACCAGTCTTTCCAATCCAGTCGGCGCGAGCTAGGCTTGGATTGATAGAAGCCAAGTCCGTCTGGAAGCTCGAAGTAATTCGAGATGAAATCACCTCGCGAAGCAGACTCTGCATAATGGTCGCCGTCGCTTTCGAATAAACTTGAACAGGTTGACTTTTATGTTCATAAATCACTTGTCCAGTCGTCGATTCGATCTTCGCAATCATATGTTTCTTATGGTAGACTCCATTATTAGCCAAGGTCTGATACCCATTGGTATGCTGGGCAACTGTAACCTCAATCCCCCCACCCATCGGTAAACTTTCGATACCATATTCTGGGATTTCGTAACCCATTTTTTCCATATAACCTTTGACATCGACACCCTTCTCTCGAAGCGTCCGATAAGTCCAGTAGGCTGGGATGTTCCATGAATAGTTGAGGGCTTCTCCCAATGTCATCATCCCTGTACCAGGACTATTGACATACATGATGGGATTGCCGTTTGAAAAGTTTGTCGGATAGTTTGATAAGATACTTGCACTTCCCATCAAACCTTGGTCAATCGCGATACCATAGGCCAATATCGGTTTTGTGGTTGAAGCTGGAGAACGCTTGGTATCGATAGCGTGATTGTTCTGATTTTCTTGATAATTACGACCACCAACAAAGCCAAGAATAGCTCCCGTTTGGTTATCCATAAGGACATTCCCTACTTCAGGCTGGCCTGTCGAATCATCTAGCAGATATCCGTAGGTCGCAACCGCATTTTGCATTGCGGTATGAACGTTTTTATTAATGGTAGTGGTAATTTTATAACCACCGTTTTCAATTTCCTTGGTTGCTAGGTCATGATAAGCTTTCTGGATAGACTCATTCTTTAACTCTTGAGCAGAGACATGATCTCTCTCAACTAGATAATCATACATCCGATCGGTAGCTTCTGCCAAGGTTGCAAAGTAAAGATAGTCGCGTGAGCTTCCGTTGACACTACCTGATGGTAGAAAATCTTGCTTAAAGTCATAATCTTTGTACTTATCGTACTCTTCCTGACTCAGAGCACCTGTCCGGTACATATTGTAGAGGACGTCCTTGGCACGCTTGATTCCCAAAGCCATATCCTCATCACTCTTCATACTGCCATCAGATTCATAAGGGGAATAACTAATCGGACTCTGTGGCAAGCCTGCGATAAAGGCCGCTTGAGGTATCGTCAAATCTGAAGCATTAACACCGAAAATTCCTTCTGCAGCTTGCTGGGCACCTGCAATATTTTGACCTTTGTGATTGCGACCAAAAGGAGCTATGTTGAGGTAGGTTGTTAAAATCTCATCCTTACCCATAGTCCGCTCTAAAGCTAGAGCATCAATGATTTCTTTGACCTTACGAGCTAGAGTGGGAGCATCCCCCACCACCTGTTGCTTGATAACCTGCTGAGTCAAGGTTGAACCGCCACTGGACGATCCCAGACCAACAAAGGTTCCCAAGGTCGCACGAATAACGGCCTTAGGCACAACTCCCTTGTGCTCATTGAAATGCTCGTCCTCTGTCGCAATGATAGCCTTTTTAAGGTTATCTGAGATAGCATCTGAAGCGACTGAAGTTCGCAACAAATCGCCCTCAATCGAGGCAATGGTAGTCCCGTCAGAATAAGTGATTTCTGAGATAGAGGCAATATCCTTCACTTGCTTGACCAACTCTTCTGCTTGAGGGACTTGAGCCTTGTCAAATAGAGCGACGCCATAGCCCATAGCCACCCCAGCACCAAACAGTCCAGCGATAAAACCTAAGATAAAGAGAGTGTTAAAAACTATTTTAAACCCACTCAAAACCTTAGCCAAAATAGACCCAACCCTTCTGACTTTGTCAGAAGAAGCCACTTTCTTATTGATCTTTTCACTTGCTTGTTTTTTCTTCCATTTGACAGATAGTTGCTGGAAAAATTGCAGCAACTTTGTTTTTAATTCATTGTTTCTTTTTTTCATGAATGTCCTCACTTTCTTTATTATACCATAAAAGGGAAACTTTCAATAAAATAGCCACTTTCTTCCCTATTCTACTAGGCTATTGCCCAAGTTTGTGATACAATAGGTAGAAACAATATTTTATAAAGGAGAAAAGACACATGCACATTTTTGATGAGCTAAAAGAGCGTGGTTTGATCTTTCAAACGACTGATGAAGAAGCTTTGCGCAAAGCCCTAGAAAAAGGTCAAGTTTCCTATTATACCGGCTACGATCCAACTGCTGACAGCCTTCACCTCGGTCACCTTGTCGCAATCTTGACAAGTCGTCGTTTGCAACTAACAGGTCACAAACCTTATGCGCTCGTTGGTGGTGCTACAGGTCTCATCGGAGATCCGTCCTTCAAAGATGCTGAGCGTAGTCTCCAAACAAAAAACACAGTAAGAGGTTGGGTCAAGTCTATCCAAGGGCAACTTTCTCGTTTTCTTGATTTTGAAAATGGGGAAAATAAAGCTGTCATGGTCAACAACTACGACTGGTTTGGCAGCATCAGCTTCATTGACTTCCTCCGTGATGTCGGAAAATACTTCACTGTCAACTACATGATGAGTAAGGAATCTGTTAAAAAACGGATCGAGACAGGGATTTCTTACACTGAGTTTGCCTACCAAATCATGCAAGGCTATGACTTCTACATTCTTAACAAAAAGTACAACGTAACCCTACAAATCGGTGGCTCTGACCAGTGGGGAAATATGACCGCTGGTACCGAATTGCTTCGTCGGAAGGCTGACAAGACTGGTCACGTTATCACAGTGCCACTCATCACAGACGCAACTGGTAAGAAATTTGGTAAATCAGAAGGAAACGCAGTCTGGCTCAACCCTGAAAAGACTTCTCCATACGAAATGTACCAATTCTGGATGAACGTCATGGATGCTGACGCCGTTCGCTTCTTGAAGATCTTTACCTTCTTGTCACTGGATGAGATCGAGGACATCCGCAAACAGTTTGAAGCGGCTCCACACGAACGCTTGGCTCAAAAAGTCTTGGCTCGTGAAGTCGTGACACTTGTTCACGGCGAAGAAGCTTACAAAGAAGCACTTAACATCACCGAGCAACTCTTTGCAGGAAACATCAAAAACCTTTCTGTCAAAGAACTCAAACAAGGACTTCGTGGAGTGCCAAACTACCAAGTTCAAGCCGACGAAAACCACAACATCGTGGAACTCCTCGTGTCATCTGGCGTGGTCAACTCAAAACGTCAAGCCCGTGAAGACGTCCAAAACGGAGCAATTTACGTAAACGGCGACCGCATCCAAGACCTTGACTATGTTTTGAGTGACGCAGATAAGTTAGAAAACGAACTAACTGTTATCCGCCGCGGTAAGAAAAAATACTTTGTATTGACTTACTAAACTCTTCAACATTTACCTATAAACAAAGGAGTTAACCTCAAGAAAGGTAACTCCTTTTTTCTGTTAATAACTCTCATCTATCTATTTTTAATAGACAGACTACGCAAGACAATGCGCAAGGTTGTTAGATTATGTAAGATAGAGAGATTTGAAGGACTGAGCCAATTAAATAAGCCAAAGCCAATCAAACTACTATTTACGACAATGGTATCTTGAATATTCTTCTTGATGAGTATTTGCAAAGATGATGATAGCGAATCCAACTCTTGGAAGAAATCCAAGCGATTATCTAACAATAAGATATCACTCATCTGCTTAGAAATATCTGCGCTCTCATTCATCACCACACCGATATCTGATAGGGTTAGAGCCGCTGAGTCATTCAACCCATCTCCAACCATCAAAATAGTATGACCTGCTTTCTGCAGTTCCTCTACTAACTCAAATTTCCCATCAGGTTTCAAGTCTGTATAGACCTGATCAAACGGCAAATCTTTGACTAATTCCTCTGTCCTAACCAGGGTGTCCCCTGTGGCCAGAATCAATTTTTTCCCTTGTGCCTTAAGTTTCTCCAAGGCTACTTTTGCTTCTTTTCTCAAAGGAGTATGAATGCAGAACATTCCAATCAATTCATTCTGATAAGCTAAGAATAAGAGATTGTAGTGACTCTTGTACTCTTCAATTAAAGCATTTTGCTCCGAACTGATATGAATCTGCTCATCCTGCATCAAGACATAATTTCCAATAAGAACTGGTTGCCCATCAATATGGGACTTAATTCCCTTGCTTGCAATATATTGGAGTTTCCCATGCATTTCCTCATGTTCAATCCCCTCTATCTCAGCTTGCTTGACAATGGCATTAGCAATAGGATGATAAATGTGTTCCTCAAGACAGGCACTGATTCTGAGAATATCTTCCTCGCTATAGTCCCCAAAAGGTAACACCTTTTCAACTATAGGATAGCTAGTTGTGATTGTTCCTGTCTTATCAAACAAGAAAGTATCAACTTCCAGATATTTCTCTAGAACATCTCCATCCTTAATCACCATTTCACGGTTCAACCCCTCTTTGATAGCTGTCAAATAAGCTACAGGAGTAGAGATTTTCAAAGCGCAGGAGAAATCGACCAATAGGAATGAAATAGCCTTAGAAAAAGAGCCCGTTAATAGGTAAGTCAGACCAGCCCCCAAGAAATTATATTTGACGACCTTATCTGCCATCTTGATGAAATAGCGTTGTTTCGTTTTCTTGTTTTCTTCAGATTTCTTCATCAACTCAATCAGCTGTAAAATACGGCTGTTCATCTGATTATCGGTTACACGAATGCGTAGCTCCCCAGTCTCCAAGACTGTGTTTGCACAAACCAAATCAGACTCTCTTTTTTCAACTGGAAAACTCTCTCCCGTCAAGGAACTTTCGTTGACCATACCTAAACCTGAAACTACTTGTCCATCAAACAGAATTTCATTTCCTTGAGATAGGACCAAGACATCTCCTATTTGAACATCGGAACTCTTGATACTAACGACCGTATCACCCTGTACCAAGAATACATCGCTTTCTTTTGCAAGAAGGCTTTGTTCTAAATCTGTTGCAGTTTTTTTCAAGGACCACTGATCTAAATGATTCCCCAAATCAAGCATAAACATGATGTTGCTGGCAGTCTTAGATTGGTTCATAAACAAAGACAATAAAATCGCCGAACAGTCCAAGACCTCCATCGTTAGTTCCTTACGCGCTAGTGTTTGATAGGCTTCTTTAACATAGCCAAAAGCCTGATAACAAGTCCATATATAGCGAATAGGAGACGGCACAAGACTACGAAAAAGCACACGCTTAATCGCTGCACCTGAAACGATAGAATAGGCACTCTCTTCTCTACGAACAGGAAAAGTCATCAACTCAGAAACTTTCCCTTTATCAATTCTTTTTAAAAAGGCTTCTGCATTGTCTAATACAGAGAAGCCTTCTTTTATACGTAGGGTAAAGTGCTGTTGATCCATGTAAAACTGGATAGACTCAATTCCCTTCTCATCTCTCGCCAAGGAACGAAGATAGTCTTGAATATCTAAGGTGAGTGAAAAAGAAGATGATAGTCGGATATGTTGATATCCTCTATATAGCACTTTAAAAGACATATTATTCTCCTATAAGGCTATCTAATTGCTCTTCTTTTTTCTCTTGCTCATACAAATATTTAGCATCTTGCAAAACATCGTCTCCATGTTGCTTCACAACAGAAACAGATGCATCTAGCTCATCTTTAAACTTGTAAGCCTTAGCCAAAGCTTTAGAATAACCTTTTTTAGCTTCCTTACTTGCTAAGATTTTCAAACCAAGGGTACCAAATGCGACACCACCCAAAAATAATGAAGATTTTTTCGCAACTTTTGCAACGGTTAGTACTTCTTTTAACATACTTATTTCC
>CAJPRB010000096.1:0-6316 GCA_905372925.1 uncultured Streptococcus sp. | reverse complement strand
GGCTTGCACTTGCTGAAGCACTTTGACTTGCATTTGCTGAGCTTGATGCTGATTGACTAGCACTTACTGATGCTGAAGCCGATTGACTTGCGCTTACTGATGCACTTACGCTTGCACTTGCTGATGCACTTTGGCTTGCTGTTGCTGAGCTTGATGCTGATTGGCTTGCACTGATGCTTGCTGATACAGATGCTGAAGCGCTTTGGCTCACACTAATTGACGCAGAGTGGCTCGCGCTTGCTGAGATAGAAGCTGAGTTCTGGTTGTTAGATGCTGAAGCTGAAGCTGATTGGCTTGAGCTTACAGATGCTGAAGCTGATTGACTTGCAGATACTGAGGCTGAAGCTGATTGGCTTGCTGATACAGATGCTGAGTGACTTGCACTTACTGATGCTGAAGCCGATTGACTTGCGCTTACTGATGCACTTACGCTTGCACTTGCTGAAGCACTTTGGCTTGCTGTTGCTGAGCTTGATGCTGATTGGCTTGAGCTTACTGATGCTGAAGCTGAGCGACTTGAGCTTACGCTCGCTGATGCTGAACGACTTGAGCTTACACTTGCTGAAGCTGAACGGCTTGCACTAAGCGATGCACTCGCTGAACGGCTTGAACTTACAGAAGCTGACGCTGAGCGACTTGCGCTAAGTGAGGCACTCGCTGAAGCACTTGCTGAACGGCTTGAGCTTACTGATGCTGAAGCTGAGCGACTTGCGCTAAGTGAGGCGCTGGCTGAAGCACTTGCCGAACGGCTTGAACTTACGCTCGCTGAGGCTGAGCGACTCGCACTAGCTGATGCACTCGCTGAACGGCTTGAGCTTACGCTCGCTGAGGCTGAACGACTTGCGCTAAGTGAGGCACTCGCTGAGGCTGAAGCTGATTGGTTTGCACTTACTGATGCTGAAGCACTTTGACTTGCACTTACTGATGCACTTACGCTCGCACTCGCTGAACTTGATACTGATTGGCTAGCACTGATGCTTGCTGAGTGGGATTGATATGCGCTAAGTGAGGCACTCGCTGAAGCACTGGCCGACAGTGACTGTTGCTTACTTGTTGAAACAGACTTGCTACCAGCATCACTGATGTTCAGGCTAAAGTTTCTCAAAGGTTGATAATCCCCAACAGAACCGTATTCTCTACGAGCAAGGTAAAACGGAAGCTTAGTTTTCGCATTCGGTCCAGGCGTTTGGACAGTACCAGTAATACGAGCTATAACCCTATTAGGCCCAGATTGCGTAAACGTAGTCGTTATCCCCAATGCATGAGTAGGTCTCATATCATTGGTTACCAGTGCTAAGTACTGCGGATGGATAGGTGCCCCTTCAATCACTACTGAGTAATCAATTCTTTGACCTGGTTCAACTGTAACATGTCCTGGTCCACTTATGATTGTAGCACCGCGCGAATAAGTGATATTTCCTTGTCGGTTTAGATTTCCTGCTTGACGGAAACCTGAGTAACCTTCTTTTGGTGCAGTAGTTACTTGCTTATCTGCTGCTTGGTCTTTCTCAGCTTGCTTGGTTGTATCCTTACCTTGGGCTTGGTTCTTGTCTGCTACAATACCAGCCGCGATGTTGTTGCTAGTCGTTGCTGCTTGGCTTGTGCTAAGAGCTGCACTTACCAAACTTTGGTTAGCACTACCTGATACAAGACTTGCCGCAGGGTTGACCTTAAGGTTGAGCGATGCAGAAGCTGAGGTAGACACAGAAGCCTGAGCTGATGGTTCGCTAACAACTGATGTACTCTCAACTACAGAGGCAGGTGCTTGAGCGCTTGCTGACGCTGATGGTGTAGAGCTTACTGATGCAGATGCTTTTGCACTTGCTGAAGCTGATGTAGGAGCTGATGCTGATTGACTTGCTGAGGCAGATTGACTGACTGAAGCTGACTGACTTGCTGAGGCAGATTGACTGACTGAAACTGACTGACTCGCACTCGCTTGATCCTCAACAGATTGACTGACTGATACAGAAGCTGTTGCAGATGCTTGTTCTGCTTGAGCTTTCTTTACTTCTGCTTGCGCTTGAGCAATGATTGAGTTAGTACTTGTTTCAGTTGTTTCAGCTGCTTTTGGTTCAGCAGCGATGACTGTTTTATCCTTTTCTGCATACTCAGATGTTTCATCCGCATAAACAGTTTGCTCTTGAGTCATCACAAATCCTGCAGCTCCCGCGGCCAGGATTCCCCCTATACCCGCTAGCGTGTTAAAACTAAGGTGTGCGTGATCAAGTTCTTCAGTGTCTGACAGGGTACTAGAGACAACTTCGCCCATCCCACCGATACGGAAGAGATCCAATTGAGAGTTCGAGGCTTTTACCCAGTTTTTACCCGACTTGTAAAGCTTGTAACGCTTTTTCTCATCTACGATCTCGAAATCTTTATTAAATTTTTTACTTCGAAACATTTGATTCCTTTCTTTTATCCAAATGCGACCCTTTGTTAACCTCATGATCATTAACAAAGCGTAGTTGCGCTGCCCTCTCAAAACCAAAGCCAATAAAAGCCGCAGTCAGTCTCAGTTTTTATCCCTTTGACTCAGAAAAAGCAGATTCCATCTGGGATATACCAGTTGCTTTTATCTAGTATATACCATTTATCATTTTACCAAAACGACTCCTCCTTTTCAAGTATTTATACTCGAAATAACCAATGAAAACGCCTAATTTTTTACCTAAAATTCGCTTTTAAGGTTCAAATAATTGAAAGCGTTTTATTATCTTTCGAAATCCCTACTCCCCACTCCCCACCCTTTCACACTAGTTCACTTAGACAGGAACAAAAAAACCTTGACGAGCAAATCATCAAGGTTCATCTTTTCTGGAGACCATCTCCATCCAGAAAAGTTCCTAAAAAAAGCGTCCCAACTGCATGAGTAGTGTGACCAAAAGAGTGACGAGAAAGAGAACTCCGCCCAGCACGGCAATCATGCTAAAATCTTGCTTTTCCCTTTTTAGGGGTTTCTTTCGATTATCTAGCTGTTCTCGTATATGTTCTTGTAAAATGCCATTGTCCTTGTTAGACATGTGCTCCTCCTTTTCTGTTGATAGAAAGGAACTTGCTTTCATCGAAAGCAAGCCCTTGTCTTATTAGCTTATAAAATTGCCTTGTAGACTTCCAGATCAGCCTGATTCGCCGCCTGTTTTTGCTTAGCAAGAGCAGCCTCCATCTCAGATGGAAGAGAGAGAACTCCCTGAATCTTACCTACCATGGCTGATACATTTTCCACCGGATAAATGTGGCTTTCTGCAACGAAACGATGATTGTGACAAGTCGTCTCAAAACTGAGAATCAGCATATTATTCTCAAAAGCTGTTCGACTACCATTGAGAATTTCATCACTGATGTTGATATCCAGATACAAGTCACAGCGAGCAAAAAGTTCATTCACCTTAGCTGGACGAATATTAGGATAGAGGGAAATATTCGGATAGCGATTTAATTCCATCAAATGACTTGACATCTCAGTAATCGCTCCAATATGGAAATGAACATTTGGTAATTGAGTCAAAAGTGACTCAATTTGCTCGATTTGGTCACTATTCGTCAGAATCAAAGCTTCTGGATTCATATTATTGAGGCGATGGTATTGATAGAGATAACCAACATTGCGGAAGTAACTCTTCTCTTTTGGTGTTGCAAGCTTGAGGATTTTATCATAAACTTGCTTATCCTGTACTGCGATACGGATGTTGCGATGAGGCAACTGCATCGCCGCTTTCATGTTACCCGGCAACTCCTCTCCAATTGGCTCCTGCCAGAAGAGAATATCCTCTGCTCGTCCTTCTTTCGGAGTCAGACCAACAGCTACTAAAAATGGTGTTGCTAGAGAATTGTAGATAATGCGATCTGTATCATATCCACGATACCGCAAGTAAAAGATTACAAACTCTTGCTTAGAATTGAAAATATGGCGTTTCCCATCAAGAGTTAAGACAATATCCTCTGTTAAATGATTTTCCATAATCACCGTTACATTATCTTGATTAAAGTAGCGTGTATGAGTTGGACGTTGGGCATCATCATAGGTAATCTGTGCAAAGAGACGTCCCTTGCGATTGTAAATGTCTGCAGCGCGTACACGACCTTGATCATCCAACCACTCGACTGCACGCACGCGACGTTCGTGTGTTGGTTGACGGTAAAAGATATTGGCACGTTTCTTACCCATATCCAAGATTTCACCATTAACATTGCTCGAGCGAATTTCCCACAAATGAGGTCTCGGAACAAGGTTAAAATAAAGAGGTAGATCGTCCTCTGAAGCCACATCTCCAGTAAAGTAACTGTAAGGTGACTCGACATCAGGTGCGAGGTAGCCATCGTCTCGGATCACGACAACAGGGCAGTCTAGCCCAGCTGCCTTAAGTGAACGTAACAAATCAAAACTCGCTTGATCATAGCGTTCAAATAAACAAATCATAGTGTTTATGCCTTTCTTTTCGAATCCCTACTGATGCTGTGCAGATTGAACAAGATCATACCAACGCTGGGCGATATGTTCATCAAGATATGGTTCTGCGACCTCGTAGGATACACGGGATAGATCTTCTTGGGAATGTTGAGTAAATAGCTGGACAATCTTTTCTGCATATTCCGTTGTCATTGCATCCAAATCGTCTGGACGCGCCTCAGGAATCAAGTAGCCATTTTCCCCATCACGGATAAAGGTTGGATTTCCATAACGTACATCAAAACCAATAATTGGCAGACCAGAACCAACCGCCTCTAACAAGGTCAAACCAAATCCTTCACTTGTGGAGGCAGAGAGGTAAGCAGAGTAATTTCGATAAACATCTGCCATGTGGTGATGCCCCATCAGACGGATATACTCTCCTGCATTTAACTCATGAATCAACTGCTCCAACATAGCTCTTTCGCCACCCGTACCATAGATATCAAAAGTGATTTCAGGTAATTGCTCATGTGCCTTCACTACAGAGTGAATCAACCAATCAATATGCTTTTCACTGGCCAAGCGCGAAGCTGTAATCAATCCAAACGGTTTGCGCTCTCCTTCTGGATGACGCAATTGATCCAAACTTCCCACCGGAATAGTCAAGATTTCCTTTGGTTTGATATTTGTATATTGAGCGAATTGTTCTTTGAGTAGGTTCGTTTGCGCATCGGTCGAATTAATGATATAGTCCACTTCGTCAGCATATTCGAACTGATACTCATAATAGTTATTCCATAAAATATAGTCTTTCTCAGCAGGATTTTCACTAAAGTGGTCTGCATGAACGATTACGACTAGCTTTGCAGCGCCCTTATTAGCAAAGATAGCTTGACCAATATCTGTCTCTCGGTCTAAGATCAACAAATCTTTGTCCGTCAGAGACAGACTTCTCATAAAATGCGCGACAAACTCTTGCTTAGAATAGAAAACATGATTTGGGAAACGATAGACTTGCGTCTCCTGTCTACCATCGACTTCATTGATGATTTCTTCATAAGCCACACTGCCATCTTCATTGAGCCAGGTACGTTGATATAATTGCGCATGACCATTCATCGGACTAAAATACTCGATAAAATTCTTCGTATAAGTGTAGTACTCTTTTTGAATCAAACAACCACGCGAAACAATTTCAGCGCGCTCAATCAACTCTTTGTCCATATCACAGGCATAACAAGTCACAAAATCACCATCACCAAATACTAGTCGGATCGTCTTCATATCGGTGTCGCGGATAATTTCAAGGGGCTCTTTATCAAAACTCGCTAAGACCTGTGCTAGCGTATAGGTCGTCGGTGCAATTTTGACATCTGTAAAATGCTGATAAAGCCAGATAACCTCAGAATCTTCAAAGCCGATATTCTTTGTCAAATGTTCAATGTTATCAGCAGATATAAAATCCATAAAGATGAACTTCGCTTCTAAGCCAACACTACGAAGCAATTTTGCACGGTAGATCTGCGCATATTCTACACCGCTACTCGCCCAGCCAATCCCCAAATTGATGTTATAAATTGTCATATTTGATTATCCTCTTACAAAAAGTTATCTCGTTTAATTCTTGAAAGACGTTTGATTCTCTTGCCCTTATCATCATCTAGCTTATCTTCGTCTTTCTTTTTAGGTTTTGCGCGACGTGAAGTGATGTAGCTGACAGAGATGGTACTATCTGTTCCTGTTTTTGCAAGGGGTTGTTCGAGATGGACTTTCTCTCTCTCAGGCACCTCCTCTTCTTTCTCCTTAGCAACTTCTTCTGGTCTCTCAAGTTCTTTACGCAATTCTTGAATTTTTTTGATATCTCTTGGTTTACCATCGATATCGTCCAGTTCTAGAAGATCATCAATTCGACTAATAATATTT
>CAJPRB010000095.1:0-6324 GCA_905372925.1 uncultured Streptococcus sp. | reverse complement strand
ATGTCACGGTCTTTTGGAGCTACGTCGTTGACAACCACGCCATCGATAGATGCAGTACCTTCTGTAATGTCTTCAAGACCAGCGATCATACGAAGAGTTGTAGACTTACCACATCCTGAAGGGCCTACGAAAACGATAAATTCTTTGTCTTTGATGTCCAAGTTGAAGTCTTCAACTGAGTAGTGTTCGCTGTTTGGATATTTTTTGTAAATGTTTTTAAGATTTAATTCTACCATCGAGGTGAACTCCTTTTGTCTTTTGATAGTTTTATTATAGATGAAAACGCTTTACATTTCTATGGCAAGGTGACCAAAAAAATAAAAAAGTTCTGTGCAACTTGCACAAAACTTTAAAGAATATCTGGTAAAATCAACTGATAACATAGGATAAGGTCGGTCAACTCCTTCAACTGTAGCCCTGTCAATTCTTCCCATCTATCAATCTTGTATTGGAGAGAATTGCGATGCAGATAGAGTTGCTGGGCTGTTTTAGTTAAGACAGCACTGTTATCCCAGAGGGAGAGAATGATTTCCTGAATCTGATCCTGATCCAAGATCATCTGGTGCAGGCACTCCTTGATTACCTTCAGGTCCACAAGTCTTTCCCCCATACTCCATAGATAGAGCTGTGAAAAAGTATGAACACCTTGATGACCTTGACGCCACCAAGTCTTAAACAAGTCCCGTTCTGCTTGGATTAAATCTGACAGAGCCTGATACCCAGCCTGTGACCAAACCTGTCCTAACATGATAGACAGACGAAGACCAAAGTCATACTCCACTGCTTCAATCGTATCACTTAAAATAGCTCGTACAGAGGTGTACTTATCTTGTTGAAGCACAAATACATAATCCTGAGCACCGACCTGTAGCACTGTCTGGCAGTTGGGAAAGAGAGTTTGCATCATATCTAGCCAAGAGGATAGATTTTCCTGTTGGAAATAGGAAAGATGGCAATAAACCAGCTGAATCTTTTTGAAAGCTTGCGGTGCTTGCCCCTTCCCCTCAATCAGATAGGGATACCAAGGATTGAGCGAACGAGCCTGCTCCTGCCGGGTCAAAAGGGCAACCAGCTGCTTTTCACGCTCGCTGAGCCCAGCTTCCTCCAGCATAATCCACTGCTGAGAAGCTAAAGGGAGAGTGAGATAGCCCGGTCTCTCAATCGGCTGATCTGAAATCTGAGCCTCAGGAAACCAGTCTAGTAATTCTTTTGCAAGCATTTCTACTCCTCCACTTTTTGGATGCACCATGAAATCAAGCTCTCAAGACGCTCCACATTTTCAGTCAGATGGAGATAGCCCATGACCGCTTCAAAGCCAGTAGACATACGGTAAGTCACCACATCAGAATTTTTAGCCTTTGTGTGACTATTGGTATTGCGACCTCGTTTGTAGATTTCTTCTTCCTTTTCCGTCAGGACTTGCTCTTCCAACATAAGGGCAATCAAGCGAGCCTGAGCCTTGGCTGACACATACTTAGTCGCCTCTTGGTGGAGTTTGTTGGGTTTGGTCATGCCTTTAAGGATGAGATGGCGACGGATATACATGGAATAAACCGCATCTCCCTCAAAAGCCAACGCAATCCCGTTAATGAGATTGACATCAATCACGAGTCCACCTCACTCCATCCTTGGTGTCAAGGAGATTAATTCCTTGAGCAGCCAATTGGTCACGGATTTGGTCTGCTGTCGCAAAGTCACGATTGGCACGCGCTTCTTGACGTTTTTGGATCAAGGCTTCGATCTCTGCATCCAAAACTTCCTCAACAAAGACAATCCCAAAGACTTCTAACATATCTGCAAGAGCTTCCTTAACACTTGCATCATAGTTTCCTGAGTTGATCCATTTGGCCATTTCAAAGACAACTGTGATACCATTGGCAGAGTTGAAATCCTCATCCATAGCAGCTACAAACTTGTCTTTAAAGGCTTGTAACTCTTGAGTATCCACGTTTCCTGTAAATGGTTGCTCGTAGGTGTTCTTTAGATACTTGAGATTAGTCTCGGCGTCTTGCACTGCTTTTTCCGTAAAGTTGATAGGCTTGCGATAATGCTGAGTCGCAAAGAAGAATCGAAGCACTTGCCCATCAAGAGTTTTAAGAGCGTCGTGCACTGTAATAAAGTTCCCCAAGGATTTAGACATCTTGACATTATCGATGTTGACAAAGCCATTGTGCATCCAGTAGTTGGCGAAAGTCTTGCCTGTTTTTGCTTCTGACTGGGCAATTTCATTGGTATGGTGCGGAAACTCAAGGTCAGCTCCACCACCGTGGATATCAATGGTATCGCCCAAAATCTCTGTTGACATGACTGAACACTCGATATGCCAGCCCGGACGACCAGGTCCCCAAGGACTGTCCCAAGAAATCTCGCCTGGTTTTGCACCTTTCCAAAGGGCAAAGTCTACAGGATTTTCCTTGCGAGCCGTTTCTTCATCGGTACGACCTGAAGCACCCAGCTCCAAATCTTCCAAGGTTTTATTGGCCAACTTAGCATAGTTGTGAGATTTTTCCACACGGAAGTAAACATCCCCTTGACTCTCATAGGCAAAGCCTTTCTCAATCAAGTCTTCCACAAAACGAATGATGTCCGCCATAAACTCCACTACACGCGGATGGCGGGTAGCAGGCTTGACGCCTAAGGCCGTCACGTCTTCACGAAAGGCAGCGATGTACTTGTCCGCAACCTCCTGAGGCGTGATGCCTTCTTCCTTGGCACGGTTGATAATCTTATCATCCACATCCGTAAAATTGGAAATATAGGCAACTTCGTAGCCACGATATTCAAAGTAGCGACGAATGGTATCAAAGGCTACCGTTGAACGAGCATTCCCAACGTGAATATAGTTGTAGACGGTTGGCCCACAGACATACATCTTAACCTTACCGTCCTCGATTGGGGCAAATTCTCGCAAATCACGAGACATGGTGTCGTAAATTTTAATCATGCGGTCCACTCCCTTCTCTATTTCTGACTTTTTCGGCTGAAAACCAGCTCTGCAAAAGGGCCAAATTGTCTGAGGCTATCCAGTTGGTAAAAGCGCTGCCCTTCCTCTTGGGTAAAGAGGGGAACCCCCTTTCCTAGGATAAGGGGCGCTATCTGAATAATGAGGTGGTCGAAAAGATCCGCATCCAAGAGCGGTCCTACCAAGGAATTACCACCAATCACAAAGACATTTTTGCCTTTGTCAATCTGGTGAACAAAATCCACCACCTCCCCAGCTACTGGCTGGTAATTGCTGACAGGTAGGTGCCTATCATGCGTAAAGACATAGTTTTCCGTAGCTTGATAAAAACTTTCTACATCTTGCAAATCTTGGATTTCCTCAAAGGTCCGCTTGCCCATGATGGTGATATCCATTTGCCTGTAAAAGTCATCATAGCCTGTATCTTCTACAGAACCAAGCTGATGCAGCCAGTCTATCCTGTGCTGGCTGTCTGCCAAGTAGCCATCCATGGTGATACAGCCGTAAAAATATACTGCCATTCTTGTAGTTACCTTTCTAGTTCCTTTGCTATTGTCAAAGCGATAGTGAAAAAAGTCATGGCATCAGCTGTCCGCTCTTCATGGCGGGCATCCCAGATTCGGTTATGATGATCCACATAGTCAGCTGTGTAGAAGAACTGATAGACTTTACTCTTGCGAAATTGACTCCAAGCCATGATAGCTGAAGCTTCCATGTCCACCACTTTGGCTCCAGCAGCCAAGCGACGCTTGACCTTATCAGGCGTTTCTCGATAAAAGGCATCAGTCGTCCAAGACTTGGTGCGGATATGCTCAATATCGTACTTGTCAAAGATAGCTTCAAGCTTAACTAACAGAGACTCGTCATAAGCGACTTCATCACCCGGTGGGGCATAGTGATAGCTAGTTCCTTCATCTCGCAAAGCAGCAGCCGGCAGGATGATCTTATCCGCCTCGATCGAGCGATCCAAAACACCACAGGAACCTAGCATGATGAAATTCTTGAAGCCTCTGGCTGCCAACTCCTCCAGTTGGCCAATCACTGATGGAGCTCCAATAAGCGCAGTCATGACCGCAACTTGATTTCCATCATAATTATATACATACCAAGGGAATTGACCGTTAAGATTTTTTAAATAGCCTCCTTGATAGACTTTTTCTGACTCAATCAAACGTTTCAGAATTTCGCCATTAAAGGACAGGATGATAGTTTCACAAACCTCACCCTTGTCCATAATCTGCCTATCTGTTGGCTCAACAACCCCAGCTACATCTTCGAATTCCTCTAATAACATAACTTCTCTTTCTTTAGGACTTCAGCAAAGCCTCTTTCATCTTTTCTATTGGGTTACAGTTTGCTAAAGCATTCCTTGACAAGACCTCCGTAAGATGTCTTGTTACTGTTCAAAACAAGTCTTTCTTAGAGCTCCGACGAATGGTGACTGGCTTCGCGGGCATGCTCTAGCTTGTCTAGATAATATTCCCGCTTCTCTTCTACCTCGTGAATGGTTGGCTCGTCCTTCTCGCCGTGGACACGGATAATTTTAGCTGGAACTCCGACAACTGTCACATCACTAGGCACATCTGCCACAACAACTGCTGCTGCACCAACTTTGGCATTTTCACCGATTTCTACCGGTCCGATGACTTGGGCATGGGCTGATATAAGAGCTCCTTTTCGCACAGTCGGATGGCGTTTGCCAACATCCTTCCCTGTTCCACCAAGAGTCACTCCGTGATAGAGAAGAACGCCTTTTTCAACAATCGCCGTCTCTCCAATCACCAGACCTGAACCATGGTCGATAAAAACACCTGAGTCAATCTGGGCACCCGGATGAATCTCGATTTGGGTCCAAAAGCGCCAAAACTGACTGTGCATTCGAGCCAGGAGTTTGAAGCCGTGCTTCCATAGAAAATGCGAGAGACGGTGAGCCGCTAAGGCCTTGACACCTGGATAAGTCAGCAAAACTTCCAAACTGTTGCGTGCCGCTGGATCATTTTCTTTTACAATATCAATGGTTTCGCGCCACCATCCCATACATTTCTCCTTTTCTTATTCTGAATCTTTTGGTGTTTCTGTAACTTCTTTCTTAGGTTTGTTGTCCTTGTGATGACGTGGACGGTGAGGCCTCTCAGACTTTTCGCCTTTTTCATCATGCTCAGGTTTTGGTGGACGAGGAAGAAGAGCTTTCATAGAGGCATCGATACGGCCTTTTTCATCAATCTTGATAACCTTAACATCGACTTCATCACCGATAGCTACCAAGTCCTCGACACGGTTGGTACGAGTCCAAGCCATTTCAGAAATGTGCACAAGTGCATCTGTCTTATCAAAGAGGTTGACAAAGGCACCAAATTTCTCGATACGAACAACCTTGGCATGGTAAACTTCATCCACTTTGGCTTCACGAACCAAACCAGCGATAATTTCTTTGGTTCGGTTAATGGCATCTTGGTCGCTAGAGTAGATGGACACGTTCCCTTCTTCGTCGATATCAATCTTAACGCCCGTTTCAGCGATGATTTTATCGATGGTTTCTCCACCCTTACCGATGACAATCTTGATCTTGTCCACATCAATCTTGATAGTATCGATTTTCGGTGCAGTTGGAGCCAATTCTGGACGAACTTCAGGAATGGTAGCTTCAATCACATCAAGAATTTCAAAACGCGCTTTCTTGGCTTGAGCAAGGGCTTCTGTCAAGATTTCAGCAGTAATCCCTTGGATCTTGATATCCATTTGAAGAGCTGTAATCCCGTCACGAGTACCTGCTACCTTAAAGTCCATGTCTCCAAAGTGGTCTTCCAATCCTTGGATATCTGTCAATACTGTGTAGTTGTTTCCGTCGGAGATGAGACCCATGGCAATACCAGCTACTGGCGCCTTGATTGGCACACCACCAGCCATAAGGGCAAGCGTTCCCGCACAGATAGAGGCTTGAGAAGAAGAACCGTTTGATTCTAAGACTTCAGCTACCAAGCGGATCGCGTATGGGAATTCTTCCAAGTTTGGCAAAACTTGCGCAAGAGCACGCTCACCGAGAGCACCGTGACCGATTTCACGACGACCTGGTGCACCATAACGACCTGTTTCCCCTACAGAGTATTGAGGGAAGTTATAGTGGTGCATAAAGCGTTTCTTGTACTCTGGGTCCAAACCATCGATGATTTGAGTTTCCCCCATTGGCGCCAAGGTCAAAACTGAAAGAGCTTGAGTTTGTCCACGAGTGAAAAGACCGGAACCATGTACACGAGGAAGGAAGTCAACAACCGCATCCAAAGGACGGATTTCATCGACCTTACGCCCGTCAGGACGCACCTTGTCTTCTGTAATCAAACGGCGCACTTCAGCGTGTTCCATTT
>CAJPRB010000094.1:0-6356 GCA_905372925.1 uncultured Streptococcus sp. | reverse complement strand
GGTACTCAGGAAACTGGTCAAGAAGGTGACTCCCTTGTTCAAGAGGATCTTCCAGAATATACAGTAACTGAAGGAACAATTACTAAAGACACAATCGCAGAGATTGACTACCAGACGGAAATCATTGATGATCCTACAAAATACACTGACGAAGAAACAGTGGTTCAAAACGGTGAAAAAGGGATCCAAGTTACCAAAACGACTTATAAAACTGTCGAAGGTGTTGAGACTGACCAAGTTTTAAATACAACAACCACTGTCATCAAAAAACCAGTCACTAAAAAAATAAGTCGTGGTACGAAACCAATAGAAGGAACTCTTGTAGAAGAAAGTCTTGAAAAAATTCCGTTTAAAGAGATAGTCGAAGAAGACGCGCAACTGAAAAAGGGCGATAAAGTTACGGTCCAAGAAGGAAAAGACGGTCAGAAAAAGGTTATCAGAACCTACAAGACCATCAAAGGAATCAAGACGCAGGAAGCGCCTGAAATTCTTGAACAGGTCATCGAGTTAGCCCAAGACCGTATTGTTAAACTAGGTACCAAAAACTTCGAAAAGCCAGTGTTGACTTTTTCAAGGGTTGATATTCAGGATTTGAAACGCTCATCTCAGATTCACTATAATCTGGAAAATCCAAGTAAGGCAGCGATTAAATCGATCACTTTAACCCTGAAAAAAGGCGACGAAGTCGTCAAAACCATGACGGTTTCACTGGATAACTTGACTGCAACTCTAACAGATTTGCAGTATTACAAGGATTATAAACTCGAAACAAAAATGGTTTATGATCGTGGTGAAGGAAACGAGGAAGAAATTCTCAAAGAAGAACCACTGAGAATTGATTTAAAAAAGATTGAAGTTAAAAATATAAAAGAAACAAGCCTCATAAGTGTTGACGACAATGGCGTGGAAACGGATAGTAGCTTCTTAACCTCTGTTCCAAGTGATGTAAGGCCTTACTATCTAAAAATTGCTACACGCGATAATAAGGTGACGCGTCTTGCGATTGACAAAATTGAAGAAGTGACAGTCGATGGGAAAACGCTTTATAAGGTCACTGCCAAAGCGCCTGACCTCGTTCAGCATACAGATGGCAACCAGCTCAGTGAAGAATATGTCCATTATTTCGCCAAACCAAAAACTCATGAGGAGAATGTCTACTACGATTTCAATGAACTTGTAAAAGCAATGCAGGCCAATCCATCTGGTGAATTTAAAATTGGTGCGGACTTGAATGCGGTCAATGTTCCCGCAGCTGGTAAATCATATGTAACGACGAAATTCCGAGGCAAGCTATCAAGTGTAGACGGTCAACGATACACGATTCATAACTTGGAACGTCCACTATTAGGTGATACCGAAGGCGCCCACATCCATGACCTTAACCTTGGTAAGGTAAACATTCATATGCCATGGGCAAATAGAGTTGCTCCCTTGGCTGCTGTTGTAAAAAACACAACGATCAATAATGTGAAAGTAACGGGTACAGTTGTTGGAAATAATGACGTATCAGGTTTGATCAATAAAATTGATAATAACGGCAGATTAACAAATGTGGCATTCATTGGTAAGCTTCATGCTGGTGGGACTCAAGGCGCCTTTCTTGCTGGAATTGTTGGAGAAAACTGGAAAGGTTCTGTTGAGAAGGCCTATGTTGATGCACAGATAACAGGTAATAAAGCGAAAGTTGCGGGCATCGCCTATTGGTCACAAAATGGTGGGGACAACAATGCAGTTTATCGGGACGGAGCCATTAAAAAATCTGTAGCTAAAGGTACTATCGATGTGAGAGAACCGATTAGCGCGGGTGGTGTTGTAGGCAGTACAAATGCCTTGGGCTCCGTTGAAGACACTGTTTCAATGATGAAAGTTAAGAACGGTGAGATTTTCTATGGCTCATCTGATATTGATGATGATCCTTATTGGACAGGTGACCGCTTAAATCGAAACTTTGTTGTTACTGGTGTGAGTGAAGGAAAATCTTCATATAGATATTCTAGACAACAGCATCGTATTAAGCCTATTTCGCAAGAAGAAGCAGACAAGAAAATTGCTGCTCTGGGAATCACAGCGCATGAGTATGAAATCAATGAGCCTGTTGTAGATAAATTAAACCGTTTGACACACCGTGAAGACGAGTACAAGGCCATTCAAGACTACAGAGCTGACCGTGAACTTGCCTATCGCAATATTGAAAAATTACAACCATTCTATAATAAGGAGTGGATTGTCAATCAGGCTAATAAACTAGATGTTAGCTCAAACTTGGTGACCAAAGAAGTCCTTTCTGTTACTGGTTTGAAAAATGGACAGTTTGTAACAGACTTGTCAGCTATTGATCAGATCATGATTCACTATGCTGATGGTACCAAAGAAGAATTGGCCGTTACTGTCAAAGCTGACTCTAATGTAAAACAAGTCAAAGAGTACGAAGTGACCAACCAGAATATCGTTTATACGCCAAATATGCTAGTGAAAGATCGTACTGGTTTGATTCCAAAGGCAAAAGAAACATTATCCAGTGTAGAATTGATTTCTCCTGAAGTGCGCGCTCTTATGGACAAGCGAAACAAACCGCAAGAAAACACGGATGAACGAAAAAATGGTTACATTCGCGATTTATTCTTAGAAGAAAGTTTTGCTGAAGTAAAACAAAATCTTGGAAACTTGGTGAAACAAATTGTTGAAAATGAAGATCATCAACTAAATGATGATGAAGCGGCTCAACGTGCTTTCATTAAGAAAGTTGAAGACAATAAGGCCAACATTATGATGGGGCTTGCTTATTTGAACCAATACTATGGCATTAAATATGATGGATTGTCGATCAAAGATATTATGATGTTTAAACCAGATTTTTATGGTAAGAACGTGAATGTCTTAGATCGCTTGATCACTATCGGCTCAAAAGAGAACAATCTTAAGGGCGACCAATCCCAAGATGCGTATAGTCGAGTGATTGCAGGTGCTACAGGTAAAGGAAGCCTTCATGAGTTTCTAACATATAACATGAAATTGTTTACAAATGAAACCAATATGAATGTTTGGTTTAAAAAGGCAATTGAAAAGAATGCTTATGTGGTAGAACAGCCATCATTGAACCCCGATTTTGCTCATAAGAAGTATCGTCTGTATGAAGGGATTAATAATGGCGTGCATGGTCGGATGATTTTGCCTCTATTAAACTTGAAGAACTCGCATCTTTTCATGATTTCGACCTATAATACCATTTCTTTTAGTGCTTTTGAAAAATATGGTAAAAATACTGAGGAGGCTCGTGAAGCCTTCAAGAGTGAAATCAATAAGAGAGCAAAAGAGCAGGTGAACTACTTAGACTTTTGGTCAAAATTAGCTGCTGATAATGTACGTAATAAGCTCCTCAAGAGTGAAAATAGTGTTCCAACACCTGTTTGGGATAATCATGATGCGCCGGGTATCGGTTGGGCAAACCGATATGGTCACAAGGATGGGAAACCAGATTATGCTCCGATTCGAGAGTTTTTTGGACGGATTCATAAATATCATGGCTATCAGTATGGATATGGTGCTTACGCTTATATCTTTGCCGCTCCAAATCAGCAAGATGCTGTCTACTTTGTTATGACAGAGTTGATAAGTGATTTTGGTACATCGGCCTTTACGCATGAAACGACTCATGTGAATGATCGTATGGCTTACTATGGCGGTTGGTATCATCGTGAAGGGACGGACTTAGAGTCCTTTGCGCAAGGTATGCTCCAGTCACCATCGTTGACAAATCCAAATGGTGAATACGGTGCCTTAGGTTTGAACATGGCTTATGAACGTCAGAATGATGGCAATCAAATCTACAATTATGATCCAAATAAGTTAAAAAACCGTGAAGAAATTGATCACTATATGAAGAACTATAACGAGGCTCTGATGATGCTGGACCATCTAGAAGCAGATGCAGTTATTGGAAAACACTTGAACGACAACAGCAAGTGGTTCAAGAAGATGGACCGAGAATGGCGTACGAACGCTGAGCGAAACAATCTGAAAGGCGAGCCACATCAATGGGATAAGTTACGTGATTTAACGGATAATGAGAAGAAATTGACGATTACGAGCATCGATCAATTGGTTGATCATAACTTCGTTACAAAACATGGTATGCCAGGGAATGGACGTTATCGTTCGGAAGGTTTTGACAGTGCTTACCAAACCGTAAATATGATGTCGGGTATCTTTGGTGGTAATACTAGCAAGAGTACAGTTGGTTCGATTTCATTCAAACATAATGCTTTCCGTATGTGGGGATACTATGGTTATCTTAACGGATTTATTGGTTACGCTTCAAACAAATATAAGGCGGAAGCTAACAAGGAAAACAAAGGGTTGTTGGGTGATGACTTCATTATCAAGAAAGTTTCTAATGGTCAATTTGATACTCTTGAAGCATGGAAGAAACATTGGTATAAAGAAGTTTATGACAAAGCTCAAAATGGCTTCACTACAATCGAAATCAATGGCAGATCTATCTCTACTTATGCTGAGTTGAAGTCCTTATTTGATGAAGCTGTTCAAAAAGACCTAGATAGCATGGAAAATCCAAATATAAAGAATCATTATAAAAATACTGAAGATCTTAAATGGAAGGTTTACAAACAGCTCCTTCAAAAATCAGATGGATTCTCTGGAAATTTATTTGCCAAAGCATCGTTATAAAGTCGAAATGACTAAAAAGGTGGATCAGCTTAAGCTGCATCTGCCTTTTTGTGCTATACTTAAGATATGCATAGAAAAACAGTGATTGATTTTAGGGCTTTGGGCGAGAGATACACCTTTACCCAGCCGATCAAAGAGTTAAAAACGAGAGATTTATCAGAAGTGGCGGACTTGCTGGCACAAGTAGAAAGCTACCAAGAGCAAGGTTATTATGTCGTGGGCTATGTCAGCTATGAGGCTGCACCTGCTTTTGAGGAAAAACTAGCAGTTCACAAGTCTCCTCTACTGGGCGAGTACTTGCTTTACTTTACAGTTCATGATAGGGTAGAAATATCGCCTATTCCTCTGACTTATGATGATATTGATTTGCCTTCAAAGTGGCAGGAAGTAACGTCAGCAGAGGACTATGAAAAGGCTATTGCCCAGATTCACCATCATTTGCGGCAGGGTGACACCTATCAGGTCAACTACACTGTCCAACTCAAGCAAGACCTAAGTGCTAATCCTTTTGCCATCTACAATCGCATGGTGGTGGAGCAGGAGGCGGGATATAATGCCTATGTTGAACACGATGAGATGGCAGTGATTTCCATGAGCCCAGAGCTATTTTTTGAGCAAAATGACCGAGAATTAACGACTCGTCCAATGAAGGGAACAACCCAGCGTGGGGTGACTGACCAAGAAGATCTTGCCCAAGCTAGCTGGTTGGAGCAGGATCCTAAAAATCGGTCTGAAAATATGATGATTGTGGACCTCTTGCGAAATGACATGAACCGTATTTCTGAAGTTGGAAGTGAGCATGTGGAGCGTCTGTGCCAAGTGGAGCAGTATTCGACTGTTTGGCAGATGACCTCAACCATCAAGAGTCAGTTGCGAGAGGATGTGGACTTGGTTGCCGTTTTTCGGTCTCTCTTTCCTTGTGGTTCCATAACGGGTGCACCCAAAATTGCGACCATGGAAATTATCAAGAACTTGGAGCCCCACCCGCGTGGAGTCTACTGCGGAACGATTGGTCTCTTGCTTCCAAATGGGCGACGAATTTTTAATGTCGCCATTCGAACCATTCAACTGCATCAAGGGCAAGCTATCTATGGAGTTGGCGGAGGGATTACTTGGGATAGTACTTGGGAATCTGAATACCGAGAGGTTCATCAAAAGGCGGCTGTACTCTATCGTAAACAAGCTCGTTTCCAACTGATTTCAACTGGGAGAATCAGCCAAAAACAACTGTTGTTTGAAGATCAACATCTGGAAAGACTGACAAAGGCGAGTCGTTATTTTACCTATCCTTTTGATCCTGAAGTACTGAGACAAAAGATAGAGAAAGAGTGCCAAGTTTGTGATTCCCACCAAGACTACCGTTTGCGAATTAGTCTCAGCAAGTCTGGAGAGATAGAACTCAGTCGACAAGTATTAACACCACTTAGTCCAGGTTTCTGTCAGGCTAAACTTTGTCTGCAAGAAGCAGATTTGAATCAATCCTTTACCTACTTTAAAACAACTTACAGACCACATTTGAGTATAGGGGAGCAAGAGAAGATTTACCACAATAAGTCAGGAGAACTGCTTGAGACCTCCATTGGAAATCTGGTTCTGAAAATTGTCGGAAAATTCTATACACCGCCTATCAGACTAGGAATTTTGCCAGGAATCTACCGCCAGCATTTGCT
>CAJPRB010000093.1:0-6386 GCA_905372925.1 uncultured Streptococcus sp. | reverse complement strand
TGGAGACGGAAGATATTTGAGGCAAAGGATGCAAAGATGATGCGTCCTTCAATGCCTTGGATGATCTTCATGATAGACTGGCCAACGACTTTTTCAGAGTTGGTAAAGGTTGGGACTTCTGCATTCGTCGAGTCAGAGAGGAGGCAGAGTACGCCTTCTTCACCAAGGGCTGCCATACGGTGCAAGTCCGCTGGTTCACCAACTGGTGTAAAGTCGAATTTGAAGTCACCCGTACAGACGATTTTTCCTTGCGGGGTATGAATGACAATTCCCAAAGGCTCTGGAATAGAGTGGGTGGTTCTAAAGAAAGTTGCTTTGAGATTTTTAAAGGTCAACTCAGTGTTGTGGTTGATTTCGTAAAGTTTGGCGTTGCGCAAGAGGCCGTGTTCTTCGAGTTTTCCACGGATCAAAGCCAAGGCAAGTGGTCCAGCGTAGATAGGGACATTTGCTTGCTTGAGAAGGAAGGGAATCCCACCGATGTGGTCCTCGTGTCCGTGTGTAATCAAGACAGCCTTGACGCGGTCTATATTGTCCACGATGTATGAGTAATCAGGAATGACATAGTCGATACCAAGCAAGTCATCTTCTGGAAATTTAATCCCAGCATCGACGATGATAATCTCGTCTTGGTATTCAATTCCGTAAGTGTTTTTCCCGATTTCTCCCAGACCACCGATGGCAAAAACGCCGACTTCTTCAGGTTTAAGAGTGTAGGCCATATTAGAACTCCGTGATTTCGAAAGCGCCAGTTTCTTTTTCGTAATCTAGCAATTTGTCAGACAAGAGTTCGATATACTCGATGTTGTACTCTGGGCGGTTTTCTTCGACAAGTTGGCGAGCAGCGATACGACCCTCAAGTTCTGAGCTGGCATCGATGTCTAGGTAAAGTGAGCGTGTTGTTTCACGACGTGGGCTACGTTCTTTTGTTTCTTGATAAAAAACTTTGTAAATCATATAGTTCCTTTCTATTTACAGGTCAGCTTATTCCAAACTTTTAGCAGAGATTTGCTTGATTTCATTCCATTTTGTGTCTAGATTGACCTTGATTCGTTACAATTATTTCAATTATACCACAAAATGAAAAATTAGTAAAAGACGGAAAATAAGAAAGTCGGGAGGGAAAGAAGGAGCAAAAAGACAGGTAGGATTTGGTTGGAGAGCGCTTAGGTGTTATAATGGAAAGAGAAGTTTATGGATGGGAATATTTCCTATAGTTTTTAAAATAAGGAGGATTAAGAATGTTTAGTTTGTTTGAATTTGCGATTGGGGTTCGCCTCTTGATGTTTATAGTTTTTGTAGCCTGTGTATACGGTGGAAATCTTATTTTTACATATCTAGAGCACCGAAAAACAAAATTCCTTTGGAAGCTGACTTTTGTAACACTCTACTCTATATTTCTGCTCCTTGTCACCTATGTTGTCTGGCTCGTTTTTCATTTTGGTTTAAATGTTTGAGCTCAATTATTCATCTAAATATACAGAAAATCTACCTCGTCTTGATAGATGGGGCGGATTTTTCTGTTTTCAGGTGATATCCTTATATTTTCGATGATGATTTCTCGCATCGAAAATCGAGTTGAAACATAAAAAGAAAACAATACAAATCGATAAATCAACTGGTAAGGAGATCCTAGTTATGTTTAAATCATTTAGAAGATAGAGCAGGGTATAGCTGAAGAAGAGAAAAAAGTTTACCCTTCTAAAAATGTAATTTTTATCTAGCATGACTTACCCAAACTTCTTACGAAGATCCTTTCAATTGCCTTGTTCACTTATATATTCGGGAAAGATAGGAAAAAGCTGCAACTTTTTTAAATTTTTGTGTCTTCCTCTTTGTCTAAGTGACAGGCTCTTTTGTTTCAAAACAAAGAAAATTCCCATGCGCTGGCTTTTGTAGTATAATAGTAAGCAGACAAAAAGATAGGAATGTGTTATGAAAGTATTAGCTTTTGATACGTCCAGCAAGGCTCTATCTCTCGCTATTTTAGAGGACAAGCAGGTTCTTGCCGAGACGACGATTAATATCAAGAAAAATCACAGTATTACCCTCATGCCTGCTATCGATTTTTTGATGGCAAGTTTGGATTGGACCCCCAAGAACTTGGATCGAATCGTGGTGGCGGAAGGGCCAGGTAGTTATACTGGCTTGCGAATTGCGGTAGCAACTGCCAAGACACTGGCTCATACTCTGAACATCGAGTTGGTTGGCATGTCTAGTCTCTTGGCTCTGGTGCCGCGCCAACAGGAAGGCTTGCTTGTTCCCTTGATGGATGCACGTCGTAACAATGTGTATGCAGGATTTTATGAAAATGCCAAGCCAGTCTTGCCAGAAGCGCACCTGTCTTTTGAAGAAGTGCTAGAGCGGGTCAAGGGTGCTGAACACGTGACCTTTGTCGGAGAAGTTGGAGCCTTTGTGGAGCAGATTCAAGAACAGCTACCACAAGCTAGCTACCAAGAAACCTTGCCAAATGCAGCTAATCTTGCTCTTTTGGTCTGGGATAAGGAAGCAGACTCCTTGCACGACTTTGTGCCAAATTACCTCAAACGAGTCGAGGCTGAGGAAAACTGGCTCAAGAACCACACCGAGTCTGGCGAGTCCTACATTAAACGCCTATGATAGAGATCAAACGAATTCAAAGACAGCCTGACCTGGCTCAAGCTATTTACGCTGTCATGGCAGATGTTTACCCAGTCAGTCCTTGGACGCTGGAACAAATCCAAGCAGACCTGTCCCAAGACCAGACTTGGTATGCTGCGGCTTTGGACGGGGCAGAAGTGATTGGCTTTCTAGCCGTTCAGGAGAATCTCTTTGAGGCAGAAGTCCTGCAAATCGCTGTCAAAGGAGCTTATCAGGGTCAGGGAATTGCGTCAGCCTTGTTTGCAACATTGCCGACAGATAAGGAGATTTTCCTCGAAGTCAGAAAGTCAAATGAACGAGCGCAAGCATTTTACAAGAAAGAAAAGATGGCGGTCATCGCTGAGCGCAAGGCCTACTACCATGACCCAGTTGAGGACGCCATCATCATGAAGAGAGAAATAGATGAAGGATAGATACATTTTAGCATTTGAGACATCCTGTGATGAGACCAGTGTCGCCGTCTTGAAAAACGACGATGAGCTCTTGTCCAATGTCATTGCGAGTCAAATTGAGAGTCACAAGCGTTTTGGGGGCGTAGTGCCAGAAGTAGCTAGTCGTCACCATGTCGAGGTCATTACAGCCTGTATTGAGGAGGCTCTAGCAGAAGCAGGGATTACGGAGGAGGATGTGACGGCTGTCGCGGTCACCTATGGACCGGGCTTGGTCGGAGCCTTGCTTGTTGGTTTGTCAGCTGCCAAGGCCTTTGCTTGGGCTCATGGACTTCCGCTTATCCCAGTGAATCACATGGCTGGTCACCTCATGGCGGCTCAGAGCGTGGAGCCTTTGGAATTTCCCTTGCTAGCCCTCTTGGTCAGTGGCGGGCACACAGAGTTGGTCTATGTGTCAGAGGCTGGGGATTACAAGATTGTTGGGGAGACACGAGACGATGCAGTTGGGGAGGCTTATGACAAGGTCGGCCGCGTCATGGGCTTGACCTATCCAGCAGGTCGGGAGATTGATGAGCTAGCTCATCAGGGGCAGGATATTTATGATTTCCCTCGTGCCATGATTAAGGAGGACAATCTAGAGTTTTCATTCTCAGGTTTGAAGTCCGCCTTTATCAATCTTCACCACAATGCCGAGCAAAAGGGAGAGAACTTGTCCAAGGAAGACCTGTCAGCATCCTTCCAAGCTGCAGTCATGGATATTCTCATGGCAAAAACCAAGAAAGCCTTAGAAAAATACCCTGTTAAAACCCTAGTCGTAGCCGGTGGTGTGGCAGCCAATAAAGGGCTCAGAGAACGCCTAGTAACCGAAATCACAGATGTCAAGGTCATCATCCCACCTCTGCGCCTCTGCGGAGACAATGCGGGTATGATTGCCTATGCCAGCGTTAGCGAGTGGAACAAAGAAAACTTCGCAGGCTTGGACCTCAACGCCAGACCAAGTCTCGCCTTTGATACGGTGGAATAAAGAGTCAGCTTCGAGCTGGCTTTTTTGCTAGAATATTTTATAATATGTTAAAAAAGTAAAATTTTTTACGAATAGAGTAGTAAAGGGAATTTTTAAAGGGGAGTTTGGCCATGATTGAAAAACAGGAATTGGGAGAATTTTACAAGGAATTACGCTTGGCGCGAAAACTCAAGCAGTCAGATGTAGCTTGTGATGGACTGACAGCATCTCAGTTATCCAAGTTTGAACTAGGGCAGTCCATGTTGTCTGCGGATAAACTGATCCTAGCTATCCAAGGGATAAATGTGACCTTCGACGAGTTTGGACACAAGCTTAATAATTACCAGGAATCCCCACATATGCGAATCGGTCGAAAGATTGTAAATCGTTTTACCCATCAAGATATAGCTGGCTTAGAGAAACTATTAGAGGAAATCGAGCAGGAACAGATGGCGCAGACCTATCGTCGTTTGAATGCTATTGTGATCAAAGATGCTATCCATTCCTTGGATAAAAACTATCCGCTAGAAGAAGAGGATAGTGAGTTTTTGACTAGCTACCTCTATGCTATCGAGTCTTGGACCTGGTTTGAACTCTATCTTTTTTGCAATACCATGCCCTTCTTGAGCAACCAAGATCTAATCTTTTTATCAACCTCTTTACTTGAAAAATCCAAGGAATTTAAAGAGTTAGTACACAATCGATTGTATATGAAACAAGGGCTGTTAAATATCATATCAGAGTTCATGGAGCGTAAGCTTTTCTCTTACATCCCAATCTTTGAGTCCGAGTTGGAGAGCATGCTTCGTCCGTATGATGTTTTTGAGAAATTATTGTGGCAATTTTTAAAGAAGATGAGTGTTTTCCTTCAAACTAAGGGAAGCAATCAAAAAGAGATTGAACACTTTATCCAATCTCTGCAAATATTAGAAAATCCACAATTAACAGCCCTTTTTGAACTACGCTTACAGCAATATAAAGAACTTATCGATTAGCTAAAGATGGGAAATGATAATAATATCAGCAACGATTGTCAATAATGCTATGATTTGTTTCTTCATTTCATGTCCTCCTACATAATGGTAACTATATTATATCAGTGAAATAATCAAATCAATCAAAATCGCAAATGTGAAATTTCCATGAGAAAAAATATCAAATATGCGATTTTCTAAGATAGGGTAGTTTTCGTGTTATACTGTCTTTATTTCATAGTATAGGAGAAAATAGAATGAAAAAGATAATCTCACGTCACTACTTTTTTGTAGCTTTTCTACTAGTTATTGCTGACCAGAAGTTCAGTGGTCTAGTTTTACGCAGCGACCTTGTTGCTGGTCTATCGGACTTTGCCTATTATTTGTCGGATATGATGTTAAACTTTCTTGTGGTTCTGCTTGCTATTACTGTTATGGTTTGGTCAGGGAAATGGCAGAAAATCAACAGTAGAAAATTTAAAGGGGTTTATCTTTTCTATTCCTTCCTAGCTCTTCTTGCTTTTGTTATTTGGAATTTCGTCACATTTTATCTTTTCCCACCTACCAAAAATGAAATTTCCTATCAACTCGCCATTCCTACTTTTACAGGAGCTACGGCATTTTTGATGTATTTTTTCTATCCTGTGATTGCAGGTCCCATTTTTGAAGAGATAATCTATCGTGGGTTGGTGATGACCGCTCTGGAAAAAGGAAGGAAATGGGGACTGGATGTGCTTGGTTCTGCTGCTTTATTCGGGATCTTGCATATTAGTAACCACGGTTGGGTATTGACAGACTTTTTCTTCTATATGGGTGGTGGTCTCATATTTGCAGTCTTATTTAGAGTGACAAAGTCCATTTATTGGCCTATTGGACTGCACATAGTCTACAATGGCATTGGTCAGATTCTCCCCTTGTTGTTTTAGAGGTTTTCAATAATCCTAATTAGTAAAAGAGAACACTAGCTGTGACATAAAATTCCCGAGTCAGTTTGTAGTGCTGGACCAAGCCCTTACGGAGCTTTTGATTGGATGAAAGGACTCTGGGCAGGTTTGGCTGAAAGACGACGTAAATAAAACTTAAAAGGAACAACTATGAAAGGGAAAGAAACGAAATTTTATCTAGGGACCATTTTGGTGCTTGTGTCCTATTACTTGATTTTTAATCTTGTAGCAAAATTAGACTCAGTGAGCCAGTTATCTGATTTGGGATTTTATGGGATTCAAATTTTATTGATAGTAATTGAGGGAATTGCTGCTACTGTGGTTCTTGTCAAGAGTCAACGTTGGAAAGAGTATGGTCGATTCGAGTTTCGTTGGTCCTATCTGGGTATCTTCTTTCTTTTCTTTATGTTGATGTTTTTGTGGGTAAATATAACGACTC